>DASYGQ010000261.1:0-4509 GCA_035999585.1 Bacteroidia bacterium
ATCCAGAGACACGCCATCGGCCAGATTGACGATCACCGGCTTAAGTCCGTCAAGCCTGATTCCTTTTTCAGAATTCTGACCGAATACCAGAGGTTTATCCTGCACCACAAACAACGTTTCTGCCTTCTTACTCGCCTTTTCGGTAAACGCTTCGAAAGCTCCGTCGTTAAACACATTGCAATTCTGATAGATTTCAAGGAGTGAAGTACCCTTATGAGCATTTCCTCTTTTCAAGATTTCACGAAGATGTACGGGATCCCGATCCATGGTTCGTGCAATGAATGTTCCGGATGCGCCAAGGCATAAAGCCAATGGATTAAAAGGGTAATCCACCGATCCCATGGGCGTTGATTTGGCAATTTTACCAACCGGTGAAGTGGGTGAATATTGCCCTTTGGTCAATCCATAAATCTCATTATTAAAAAGAAGTATATTGACATTGAAATTCCTCCTGAGCAAATGAATCAGGTGGTTTCCACCGATAGACATGGCATCTCCATCTCCTGTCACAATCCATACACTCAGCTCAGGACGTGTGGCTTTTAGTCCGCTTGCAATAGCTGTAGCCCTGCCGTGAATGCTATGCATCCCATAAGTATCCATGTAATATGGAAACCGGGATGAACATCCGATACCTGAGATAAACACAATGTTTTCGCGTGCAAGGCCCAGCTCAGGCATGACTGTTTGTACCTGCTTGAGAATTGAATAGTCACCGCAACCGGGGCACCATCTGACATCCTGATCGGTAACAAAATCTTTGGCTGTTAATTTTATTTCTTCCATCCCGTTTATTTCTTTTATTGCAGTGTTTCTATGATCTTCCGGGTCAGTTCACCCGTAGTAAAAGGCATCCCTTTAATTTTATTGAATCCGATCGCATCCACAAAATATTTATCACGGATGATTTTGATCAGCTGGCCGTTATTCATTTCAGGAATCAGCACCTTTTCAAAATTTCCAAGTATCTCACCCAGATTTTTAGGGAAAGGATTGAGATAGCGCAGTTGGGCATGCGATACTTCATGACCTGACTGAACAACATCATGAACCGCTGTTTTAATGGATCCATAGGTTGATCCCCATCCAAGAACGAGCAATTTACCTTTCTCTTTTCCCGAATCCAGTTTCTGAAGAGGAATGCTGTTTGCAATCCCATCAATCTTGGCCTGCCTGATTTTCACCATCAGTTCATGATTATCGGGATCGTAAGAAATATTCCCTGTTTCGTTTTCTTTTTCAATTCCTCCTACCCGGTGCTCCAGGCCTTTCGTTCCAGGTATGGCCCATTCACGTACCAGATTTTGATCGCGTTTGTATGGCTTGTATTTCTCTCCGGCAAGCAGTTCATTTTTAGCAAAACGGGTGGTGATGGCAGGAAGCTCAGCCGCCGTGGGAAATTTCCAGGGCTCGGCTCCATTGGCAATGTATCCATCGCTGAGAAAAAAGACAGGAGTCATTGTTTCAACAGCAATCCGACATGCTTCATAAACCATGTAAAAACAATCCGACGGCGATGATGCGGCTACCACTGCCACGGGTGCTTCTCCGTTACGGCCATACATGGCCTGAAGAAGGTCTGCCTGCTCTGTCTTTGTAGGCAGGCCTGTAGAGGGTCCGCCACGCTGTACGTTGACGATCACCAAAGGAAGCTCAAGCATCAGTGCAAGCCCAATTGCTTCTCCTTTAAGAGCAATGCCTGGTCCTGATGAAGCAGTAACTCCCAGGTTTCCACCAAATGATGCTCCGATAGCAGAAGTAATGGCGGCAATTTCATCTTCAGCCTGGAATGTTTTTACCCCGAAATTTTTATGTTTCGACAGTTCATGCAGGATATCAGAAGCAGGAGTAATAGGGTATGTCCCGTAAAAAAGATCAAGGCCGGCTTTCTGAGCAGCAGCAATAAGGCCTATTGCAGTAGCCTGATTACCCATGATATTGCGGTAAGATCCTCTTTCATGAACGGCTGCCTTCACTTCATAACGGCTCATCGGAGCTTCAATGGTATCGCCGTAATGGTAACCGGCTTTCAATGTTTTGATATTCGCTTCTACAAGCTCCGGCCGTTTTTTGAACTGCTCGCGGATATAATCCACCGTTGAATCAAGCGTACGGTTATACATCCAGTAAATCAGTCCGAGTACAAACATATTCCTCGACCGATCCATCTCTTTGGTTCCAAGGCCTGAACCAGCCAGGCAGGTACGGGTAAGCTTGGTGATGTCTATAGGGTATACCTTGAATTTTGCGAGTGAGTCATTCTCCAGCGGATTAACCCCTTCCGGATATTTGGCAAGACCCAGGTTCTTTGCATCAAAGCCCTCTGTATTGGCAATGATAATCCCGCCTTCTTTTAACTGGGCGACATTTGCTTTCAGGGCTGCTGCATTCATAACAACAAGCACATCGCTTGCATCACCGGGAGTGTGTATTTCCACGCTTCCGAAATGGAGCTGAAAACCGGATACACCCGCCAGCGTGCCCTGCGGAGCACGAATTTCAGCAGGGAAGTTCGGGAAGGTGCTGATATCATTCCCATACAAAGCCGCCGTATTTGTAAACTGTGTGCCCGTTAGCTGAATCCCATCGCCCGAATCTCCTGCAAACAGGATAACCACATCATTTTTAATCTCTGTTGAACTTGCCATTCCGGATTGTTTCTTGTGCTAAATAAAAAAGGTTTCTCCTTCCCGGGAAAAACCTTTATAAACAGTTAAACGATTTTATATAAAGTCAATCCCGGCTGCATCGATAGCAGCAACACATCTTTACGAAAACGTGATATTTTTCAGCGGGTTTGTTCATATTCGTTTGTCATTAACGCATGCCAAAGGTAATCAATTATTCATTTGTCCGACCGGACTATGGAATTTCATCGCCTTTGCCACCTCCTTGCTCATTCACCCAGCGCAACGGGCTCGACTTTAAAACAGGTTTTTCCAGCGATTCCGCAGGAGGCTTTACCTTACTGTTCACCAGATAAACTCCTCCAAGGATTACAGCAATCCAGACAAAATGCATGAACTCAACCGATTCCCCGTCAAAAACACCCCACACAAGAGCTACCACAGGAATCAGGTATGTTACAGATGAGGCAAATACAGGATTGGAGTTACGAATAAGCAGGTTAAAGATTATAACCGAAAGTGCTGTCCCGAAAATGCCGAGCAGGCTCACATAACCAAGCGCTTTCCATGCTCCCGAATGGACTTGCATAACCGTGATAAAATCTGTTGAAAAAAGGTAAATGCCCGCCATAGGGCCTATAAAAAACAAAGCCCATACTGCGGCCGTGATCGGACTCACCCCTTTCAGGTACTTGCCAATAATATTAACGCTAAGGGCATAGAGTATTGTTGCAGCAACTACATACAGGCTATACAAAGGTTCGGAATGCTGCCCCGGAATTGCATTGCTTTTGGAAGCCATCAGACCAACGGCTCCGGCAAGACCAATCAGCACACCCACAATGTTTTGCCACCTCGTTTTTGACCCGAAAAAAAGAACACCGGTAATCACCGTAAATAAGGGGGTGAGAGAGTTCAGCATGCCTGCAAGTGAACTGCTGATGCCCGTTTCGGCCTTTGTAAACAGGAAAGCCGGAATAAGGTTACCGCAAAGACCCATACCGAGAAAAGCTTTCCAATGGGCAAGCAAATCTTTTTTGATATGCCGGAACAAAAGCGGAGAGAGAAAAAGAAAAGCAAAAAATATACGGATAGCTGCTACCTGACTGCTGGAAAAAACATCCAGTCCTCTTTTCATCAGAATGAACGAGCTACCCCATACCAGTGCAAGGGCCAGAAGAATAACCCAGTTAAGTGCTTTTTTATCGTTTTGGCTTTCCATAAAAAGAATGTCAAAGATAAAAGAAAGCGTAACCCAAGGATCGGATTGTACCGCTTAATTTAACCCTCAGACCTTTTTCTTCCTGATAAGATTCAGGTTCCAGCCAAGTCCAAACTGGCATTTCAATTCATCCAGCGGGAATGCACCAGGGGCATTGTAAAGATGAGTGCCGTGCACATAACGTGCTTCGACAAACATGTGAAAATAGCGGAAGAAATAATAATTGAATCCCAGTGAGAGCCCCAGAACAGGATTAATATTAGGCGTGTATTCGATACGGCCATAGGGGGTCTGATCCGGCAGGGGTAACTTACTTTCATTTTTCACCTGTGAATAGGCTATGCCGGGCTGAAACCCAAGATAAGGATCAAAATTACCTTTCGTTGTTAAGTGATAAGCTATACCTACGAATAATTGGTGATTGGCGATCAGCCGTAGAGAGTCATTTGTCATGCCGGAAGACACATGAAAATACACATCGTTCTTCAGCGAAACATGATCATCCCAATAATACTCGAGCGTGGCTGGAATGCTGATAGTAGATACATTCTGACTAAGAAGCATGCCGGGAGCAATCGAAATATCGCCGCAGAGAATGCCTTCATGCACAAACCGCTGAGAAGAACCTTCCTGACTCAAACACGACAAAGAAAGCAGCAT
>DASYGQ010000262.1:0-3472 GCA_035999585.1 Bacteroidia bacterium
TCTTCGTCTTCAGACTACCGGCCTTCCTACTCGACTAAAGGGCGACCCTTCAAAGTTACACCAGATTCTAATGAATCTCTTGTCAAATGCCATCAAATTCACGAACGAAGGTCAAGTTACGTTAAATGTGAAGCATTCGTCAACAACAAATACTCTGGTTAATTTAATATTTACCGTAACCGACACAGGCTGCGGCGTTCCAGAATCCAAAATTGGTTTGCTATTTCAGGAATACTTCCAGCTTCAGAATAACAGACCCAATCTTGATCCGGGAGCAGGGCTGGGTCTTTACCTTACAAAAAAACTGACGGAGTTAATGGGGGGGCATATTTGCGTTTACAGTAAAGAAAATTATGGCAGCCAGTTTATCGTATCGATTGGGTTTGAGTCAGCTGAATCTTCATTGCCCGATGCCGATAACAAACCTTCAGAAAAGAAAAACAGAAAACAGCCGCTGTCCAATTTTCGTTTATTAGTTGTTGACGACAATCCTGTGAATCAATTGGTTTGCGAAACAATATTGCTCCGATCCGGGGCCAAGGTGGAGCTAGCAGAAAGTGGTCAAATTGCTCTTTCCAAGTTATCTGAACAGCATTACGACATGATTCTTATGGATGTTTACATGCCTGTTTTGGACGGGTGTCAGACTACAGAACAGATCAGAAAATCACCAATACCTCATTTGCAAAAAATTCCAATTCTCGGTCTATCAGCTGCCGGCGATCCTGACACCATTCGCCAATGCCTCCGATCAGGGATGAATGCTCATCTTCTTAAGTCATTTCAAGAAGAAGAACTTTTAAAACAAATATGTATTCTTCTGCCCAAAGTCGAGAACCAAAACGAATCATCTTAAACAAGAGAAAAAAAAGCGCAATGAAAACTAAAAAAAACTACAACATCTACCTTGTGGATGATGACCCAATGTATCTGAGTACCTTAGAGCGCCTGGTGATAGGTCAAGAACCTGACATTCATGTCAAGTCGTTTCCAACAGGAGAAGATTGCCTGGAAAGTTTCGGAAAAAAGATTCCCGATGCGGTTGTTCTTGATTATTACCTAAAAGGAGTTGAAAACAATGCCATGGACGGAATTCACATTCTAAATAAAATCAAAACAACATATCGGGCTGTTCCTGTAATTATGATTTCAGCACAAACCAAGATAGAAATTGCAGTCAATTGCATAAAGAATGGAGCATTGGATTTTATTATAAAGAATGAAAACGCACCTTTCAAATTAAAGCTACATCTGCATCAATTAATATCAGGTCAGGAACGCAAAAATAAAATAAGAAGCTATGAACACTGGAATATGGCAATGGCGGCTTTGTTTCTTGTATTTCTAACAGGAATGGTTATTTATGCGTATCAGCACAATTGATATTCGTTTCCGATTTTCAGATTAAAATTGGATGCTTTGGACCACATCCTTTACTGAAGGAAATGTATTTCTCATAGCAAGATGGATTTCATCAGGCGACATCCATCTTGCTTCCACGATTCCTTCTTCAAGTTGAGGAACCAAGGGAGAACGATCATTGGTCTTCATTTCATACCACTGAGTTCTTTTTAAAATGCGGTCTGAACCAAATTGATAGGTATGGTATGTTGTCGGAAGTGAACGGACAATGGCTAAATTGGTTATTCCACATTCCTCCTCCACTTCTCTAATTGCAGCATCTTTCATACGTTCATTCTTTTCCACTTTTCCCTTCGGAAGATCCCACTTCCCATTTCTAAAAATGAACAAAGCCTTTCTTTCACTATTAAAAACCATCCCTCCCGCCGCTTCAATGACCTGAAACAATTTCGAGAAAACATTTAATGCTTTTTCCGGATCGTTCGTTCGTATTATCAAATGCCGTACCTGCGGGTTTTTCTCTACCATTTCAACATATCCCTTCAAAGTCTTCGTGTCATCCATGCTCGTATACATGACACCTTCGCCTTGTGGAATGTCCATTTCCCCATCTACAAAAGAAACAGGTGTTTCCCCAATATATACTGTATATTTCATAAATGTTTCCAACACAGAACTAAATATTTGCCCTCCACTTTAAATTAATCAGTTGTGCAACAAAAGTAAATAGCTCTTAATTTAATAAGCCTCCCACTTCAGGAAATCAATATCTTTGCACCGAGGGTTTGATAAAATTACAAAAATTACAACCCGAAATCAGCACCATTTGGAAAACCTATGAAGTCTGTAAATACCGAAACCGCATCTCAAATGGCCGAATTTCTCTTGCAGATAAAGGCTGTCAAGCTGCAACCAGGCCAGCCTTTTACATGGGCATCCGGCTGGAAATCACCCATTTATTGCGACAATCGCAAGTCCTTGTCTTATCCAAAGGTAAGAACCTTTATTCGTCAACAGTTTGTTCAATCTATTTCCGATACATTTGGGAAACCAGATCTGATCGCTGGTGTGGCCACAGGAGGCATCGCCCACGGAGTATTGGTTGCACAAGATCTTGGTCTCCCATTTGTTTATGTGAGATCGGAGGCTAAAAAACATGGGCTATCCAATATGATTGAAGGAGTTATTGAGAGCGGCCAATCCGTGGTTGTAATTGAGGATCTGATTTCAACAGGAGGAAGTAGTTTAAAAGCTGTCGAGGCACTTCGTGAGGCTGGCGCAGAAGTGAAGGGAATGGCAGCTATCTTCACTTATGGGTTTAAGGCTGCTAACGATGCTTTCAAAAAAGCCAAATGTGACCTTTTGACCATATGTGACTACAGTTCCCTTATCAAACAAGCGCTCGCATCCGGCTATATCAGTGAAAATGATCTCAAATCATTGGCTGAGTGGAGGGAGAAACCAGAAAGCTGGAAGAAATGAATTTCCTTCCTCGCAAGGACGACATGAAGTATAAATAAGAAACATATATATAATACCCATCACGTATGCTTATCATCGAAAGTGATCAATCGGAAATAAAAACATCGTCGGCAAAAGCCTTTCAATTTCTTTCAGATATGAATAATTGGCAGACTCTGATGCCTGAACAGGTTACAAAGTGGGTTTCTACAACCGACACCTGCTCATTCGTTTTAAATGGGATGGCTACAATTGGACTGAAAGTGAGTGAAAGGGTTGCCCCAGTAGTAATTCGGCTGACTTCTGAAGGTAAAGTGCCGTTTACATTCGATCTGAAGGTTCAACTGAATGAAACGGGGCCTGAAAGCTGTACTGTACAGTTGTTTTTTAATGGCGATATGAATGCGATGATGAGGATGATGGCAGAAAAGCCTCTGACAGGTTTTTTCAATTACTTATCACATAAAATGAGAGGGATTCAATAATTCATAAATCGACTGATTACTTACCATTCAAATTGCACTTCCTTCATATTAAACTCCTTTGTGCCCTCCGACTTGGTTTGCAACTTCAGCAAACCTGATTCAGATACACCTGTTATGGCTGCTTTGAAAAGTGCTCCATTGGACGCAAAAGTATGTTCTTCGTT
>DASYGQ010000217.1:0-3148 GCA_035999585.1 Bacteroidia bacterium
GGGCTGCTGGGAGCCATCAGTGGTTTTCATCCTTTTGCTATTTCTTCCTGGGGAAGTGATGTCATGGATTTCCCAAACCGCTCCGCGATGCATCGGATACTGCTCCGGAATAATTTCAAAAAAGCTGATTTATTGCTGGCAACCGGACAAACAATTGCAGCTTGTGTTCAGGCATTGAGCAATCGCCCGGTTGTTATCGTTCCCTTTGGTATTGATATGAATGTATTCCGTCCCGCACCCCGGGGACTGGGATACGCTGAAAGTGATATAGTAATAGGCACGGTTAAAGCCCTTGAGCCCGTTTATGGAATCAATGTTTTGATTGAAGCTTTTGCCCGGGTATCAAAAAATCATCCCAAGCTTCCCCTCAAGCTGCTGATAGCAGGAGGAGGCTCAAGAATGGATGAATACAAAAAACTGTCTTTGAAGCTTGGTATTGATGATCAAACAAGATTCGCCGGACGGATTGAATTTGAAGAGGTACCCAAGTTCCATCAGGCGATTGATGTTTTTGCCAATCTTTCGCTGAATGAAAGCTTTGGCGTTTCTGTGCTGGAAGCATCCGCTTGTGCCAAGCCTGTTGTTGTGAGTACTGCGGGAGGGCTAAAAGAAGTGATTTTGCCAGGAACAACAGGACTTGCTGTCGCCCCCGGCGATGTGAATGCTGCCGCCGATGCCATATCTATACTTGTTTCTGACTCCGTTCTCCGCAAGAAAATGGGGGAAGCAGGTATGCGTTTTGTTGCAGAGAACTACAATTGGGACACCTGCGTGATGAAAATGGAGGCCTCCTACAGGCAACTTCTTCTTTTGAAGGACTGACAACCGCAATCTGGAGGATGAATATTTGCCGTATCTTCGGCACGAGACAAGCGGCCGGATGAAAATTCTTTTTCTTACCCAATATTTCCCACCTGAAACAGGCGCTCCCCAGAACCGCCTTTTTGAGCTTGCTGTGCGCCTTCAAAAAAAAGGAGCAACGGTAAACATCCTTACCGCCATGCCCAATTACCCGCAAATGGAAATTCACCCTGCTTATAAAGGGATGCGTGTGCATGAAGAAGAAATGGAGGGGTTGAAGATTTATCGTTCCTGGATTTACGTGAAGAAAAGTTCTTCCATTTTCTTACGACTGCTGAACTATTTTTCGTTTGTTTATTCGTCCTGGCGATTAGGACGCAAAATTCCAGGTCATTTCGATTATATTTTTTGTGAAAGCCCTCCTTTATTCCTGGGCATTACAGCCTGGCTTTTGAAAAAGAACAAAAAATCCCGGCTTATTTTTAATGTTTCCGACCTATGGCCTGAAAGTGCTGAAAAGCTTGGCTTGGTAACAAATCGCTTTTTTTTGACTTTAGCCACACATCTGGAGGAGTTTCTGTATAGAAAGTCTGATTTGATTACCGGTCAGACAAAAGGTATTGTTCGGAATATTCAGGACCGCTTTCCTGCCAAAACGGTGTACTGGCTCCCCAACGGGGTTGACATGGGAATCTATAATTTTGATCAGCAATCCGGCCAATCATTCTGGAGGAAGCAGTCCGGATTTTCCAATACTGATTTTATTTTTTTGTATGCCGGAATCGTCGGCCATGCGCAAGGTTTGGATGTGATCCTGCATGCCGCTGAGATTCTCAGGAAGGAAACTTCTATTCATTTTGTAATTATGGGCAGTGGCCCTGAAAAAGAAAGATTGCAAGATCTTTCTGCCCGGATGAAGCTTGGTAATATTCTTTTTCTGGATGCTGTTGGCAAGCCTCAGATGCCTGCAATCATATCGGCTGCGGATGTGGCAATAGTGCCATTGAAACGCCTCGATTTGTTTAAAGGAGCCATCCCATCAAAAATTTTTGAAAACCTGGCTATGAGGAAACCTTTGCTTCTTGGGGTAGAGGGTGAGGCAAAAGAGATGTTTATAGATGAAGGAAAAGCAGGTTTTGCATTTATTCCGGAAGATGCTGCTGATCTTGCTGCAAAAGCACTTGATATGTTCAGGCAAAAAGACAAACTGGCGGAGATGGGGCAAAATGGATATGACTATGTCAGTAAAAGCTTCACGCGAGACCTGATTGCAGAGCAGTTTTGGATGTTTTTGGAGGCAGACTTTTCAAAAAAACGGAGCAATTAACATTATCTTTACCACATTCTTTTAATTATTAAATCATTCAACTCTCTGTGCTTAAACCTGACGTTCACGGCCGCATTCATTCCTATCTTTCCATCTTCATTGCTTTTTTTCTGCCTTTTAAACAAATCAGCACCGTTCAGATTGTAGCAATCGGAATTATGCTTTTGTTTTTGAACTGGGTTCTGGAAGGTAGGTTTGTAGAAAAAATCAAAGGAGTCAGGTATAAGCTTGTTTTTTTCGTGAGCATTGGATTTTATTTACTGCATATTGCAGGTTTGGGATGGACAAGCAATATTCCTTCAGGGTTATTTGATCTGGAGGTTAAACTGTCTCTGTTTGTGTTTCCCCTTGTATACGCTACCCGGCCACTTTCTATGGATGATGTGCAAAAGGTGATGAAAAGTTTCCTTTTGGGCTGCACTCTGGCTGCCTTGCTTATTTTGAGCAGGGCGGCTTGGATCTGGATAACTGTGCATGAGAATAAATTCTTCTACGAAGAGTTTTCTTATTTTATGCATCCGAGTTATTTTTCCATGTATCTCAATTTCGGATTGCTCTACCTGATTGTTTCATTTTCAAAGGAAAGGGAAAGCCTCAACCGGGCCTGGTTAAGCCTTGTTCCCTTGTTTATGGTCGTGATCATCCTTCTTTCATCAAAGCTGGGGCTGATCAGCCTTTTCCTGATTGTTTTAGGCTGGCTATTCTGGGTGATTATCAATTCCCGGAAATATCTGCTCGGTTTTGCCAGCTTTCTTTTTTTGGCAGTATGCGTGTTTGTGCTTTTAAAAATTTCCCCGGAGATATCGGGACGGATAAAAAATGCAGTGCATGCTCTGTCGGATAATCAGCAGCCGGACAAGACAAATGCAGAGAGTACAGCAGTTCGCATGCTCATTTGGGGTGTTGCCCGGGAGGCCATTGCAGAACATCCCCTTGCCGGTGCAGGAACGGGTGATGCGAAAGATGTATTGATGGAAAGATACAAGAAAGAGGGTATTTCAGGAGCTTATGCACACAACC
>DASYGQ010000228.1:0-6971 GCA_035999585.1 Bacteroidia bacterium
ACCCGTGCCTTTGCATGCCCGAAAGCTTAAAAAGAGAGGATTTAATCAAAGTGAGCTTTTCGGCAGAGGACTTGCAGAAGGCATTGGGCTCGATCTCCGGCTTAATTGTCTGGAAAGAGCATCAGCCACCACTACACAAACCAGACAGTCGAGATTCGGCCGTTGGAAGAACGTTGAGTCGGTATTCGGATTGAAAGATCCTGCATTTATTGAAGGGCGGCACGTGCTATTGGTAGATGATGTGGTGACTACCGGAGCAACCCTCGAAGCCTGCGCAAATACCTTATTGAAAGCCAAAGGAGTTAAAGTGAGCATTGCAGCAATGGCTGCCGCAAGAGTTTAACGCACCTATACGGCTTCCGCCACTACTTCGGTAACACCTGGAACGAGCCTTTTAAGCAAGCCTTCGATACCGGCCTTGAGCGTCATTGTGGAAGAAGGGCATCCGCTGCAGGCTCCTTTGAGCTGAACAGTTACAATACCCTCGGCAAAAGAACGGAATGTGATCAGACCGCCGTCCTGCTCAACAGCAGGGCGAATGTATTGTTCCAGAATTTCAACAATTTTATGTTCAGCTTCAGTCTGAGGGGCTGTATGTTCGGTGAAGACGGTTGTTGTTTTTTCAAAGGTATTGTCGGTATGAACTTCTGCTTTTGGAACTTCAGAAACAACAGCTTCGCCGCTGGCAAGGAAGGTTTTCAAAAACTCACGCAGTTCAAGTGTTACATCATCCCAGCTTACGGCTTCGCTTTTGGTGAGAGTTATATAGTTTCCACTGATAAATACCCCCTGAATGAATGGGAATTGAAACAATTGCCTTGCAAGAGCAGACCCTTTGGTTTGACCGGCATTCAGGTATTGTGCGGTGGCACCATCTTCCAAAAGCACCTGGTTAGCCACAAACTTCATAGAAGCGGGATTGGGGGTGCTTTCGGCATAAACGATAACGGGTTTCTTGAGTAGCGGTTCCATGCTGAGAAATGTTACAAATTCGTATTTTCGCAGGGATAATGAACGGAGGTGCGATTTCCCGGAAATTGCCTCCCTGCAAGGCCTCACAAAGATACGAAGAATTGAGCAGAAAAATCGACTTTCTTGTCATCGGTTCCGGCATCGCCGGACTTAGCTATGCGCTCAAGGCAGCTGAACATGGCCAGGTATGTATTGTTACAAAATCGAATGAAGATGAAAGCAATACGAAGTATGCCCAGGGCGGAATTGCCGCTGTAATGTATAGCCCGGATTCGGCCGACAAGCACATCTCAGATACACTTATTGCAGGCGATGGTTTATGCAATGAAGACGTGGTTCGGATGGTCATCACCGAATCCAGAGAGCGAATTGAAGAGCTTATTGCCTGGGGGGCCGAATTCGATAAGAAAACAAGCGGGGAGTATGATCTTGCCCGGGAAGGTGGTCATTCCGAGCACCGTATTCTTCATTATAAAGATGTAACTGGCTTTGAAATTGAAAGAGCCCTTTTGCACGAGGTACACCGGCATCCGAATATTGAACTCTTGGATCACCACTTTACGATCGACATCATTACCCAGCACCATCTGGGCATCGAGGTTAATAGCAGGACTCCTGATATTGAATGTTACGGGGCTTATATCCTTGATCTGAAAACCGAAAAAGTTGAAACTGTACTTGCCAAAACCACACTCATGGCGACCGGCGGTGCCGGGCATGTGTATGCAACCACCACGAATCCGGTCATTGCCACCGGTGATGGTGTTGCTATGGTCTATCGGGCCAAAGGCCGGATCGCTAACATGGAATTTTTTCAGTTTCATCCCACAGCATTGTATCATCCTGGAGAACACCCTTCGTTTCTGATTTCGGAAGCTGTTCGCGGCTTTGGGGCAGTGCTCCGTTCACTCGATGGCAGGGAGTTCATGCAACGATACGACAATCGTGGGTCTCTCGCTTCCCGTGACATTGTGGCTCGTGCTATTGATAATGAAATGAAATTGCGTGGCGATGATTATGTCTGGCTTGACTGCACCCATCTAGATGTGGATGACTTCATTCGTCATTTCCCAAATATTTACAGGAAATGTCTCAGCCTTGACATCGACATCAGTAAGGAGTATATTCCTGTTATACCGGCAGCACATTATATGTGCGGAGGTATTGCCGTTGACCAATCGGGGCGGAGCAGCATCCGTAATTTATATGCTGTCGGAGAGTGTTCTTGTACAGGACTTCATGGCGCAAACCGACTTGCAAGTAATTCTTTACTGGAGGCTGTTGTGTACTCACACCATGCCAGCCTCAGTGCTGTTGAAGTGGCAAAAACACAAAATTGGAAAGCGGGCATACCCGATTGGAATGCCGAAGGAACAGCGCATCCGGAAGAAATGGTTCTTATCACACAAAGCCTGAAAGAGGTACAAGCCATTATGAGCAATTATGTAGGCATTGTACGTTCAGATCTCCGTCTTCGCAGAGCATTCGACAGGCTTGAGATCCTGTACAAAGAAAACGAAGCTCTTTATGATGAAACCACTGTTTCACCCAGGCTTTGTGAACTCCGTAACCTTATCAATGTAGCCTATATCATTATCAAACAGGCAATGCAGCGGAAAGGAAGTGTTGGGCTGCATTACAATGTCGATTACAGAAAAGAGGGCGCGGCAAGATAGGACTGTTGTTCGCTTTCTTTCTCATTCTTGCAGAAAAACAAAAAACAGCTCGTTATTATGGCTCTACTCAAACCAGTAAAAGGAATTCATCCTCAGTTTGGTGACGATTGTTACCTCGCGGAAAATGCAACCATTGTTGGTGATGTGATTATGGGGAACCAATGCAGTGTTTGGTTCAATGCCGTTATCAGAGGAGATGTGAACTCCATCCGGATGGGAAACAAAGTGAATGTTCAGGATGGCGCGGTGATCCACTGCACCTACCAGAAAACCGTAACAGTCATTGGAAACAATGTGTCCATCGGTCACAATGCCATTGTACATGGCTGTAGAATTGAGGATGATGTGTTGATCGGTATGGGGGCGATTGTAATGGACAACTGCGTGATTGGAAGCCACTCCATTATAGCGGCAGGTGCGGTGCTGACTGAAAACACAATGGTTGAATCGGGCTGTATTTATGCAGGCGTACCTGCCAGAAAAATAAAGGATATAAGTAAGGAAATGATTCGGGGAGAGATAAACCGTATTGCAGACAATTATGTAATGTATTCCGGCTGGTTCAAAGAGGAATGAAAAGCCATTGGTTATTGACGTGTGCAGACACAGTTATAGCCATAAGTCGTCTTGAAACTCTTTTCGAAAGTATCCAGATTGGTTCCGCTGGTGCTGCAATATTTCTCGGTCTTGATGAGGTGGCCGGCATTATCCGTTGAGGTGCAGGTGCTGCATTTTTTGCAGGAAATACCGCCCAATGCTAGAAGTGCCGATACCGTCAAAAACAAGCTCTTTTTTTTCATTGCCATTGATTTTAATGGATGGTTAAAGATAAATAAAATCACGCGTTCGTGCTTCTTCCGAGGCGTAAAAAAAGCCCGCTCTAGGCGGGCTTTTTATTTATTTCTTAGGTTGCGGTTTTCCGCCACCGCCACCAGGTGCTCCGGCAGTAAATGGAACCGCATTCGCAGGAATGTTCAGTTTGGTTTTTACGAGGGGAAGGATATTGTCGGATGGTTCGTAATAGATCACCACTCCTGCGCTTGTATCCAGAACATATTTATATCCGCCTGTTTTGGCAACATCTGCAATGGCCTTGTTGGCGCGATCGTAAATAGGCTTTAGAAGTTCGTTCTTCTTGTTCTGGAAATCCGTTTGAGCATTCTGCTGGAATTCCTGCATGCTTTGCTGCATCCGCTGAATGTCATTTTCAGTAGCGGTTTTGATCAGCTCGCTCATGGTTGTTTTATTTTTTTCGTAGTAGTCCAGCTTATTCTGGTACTCACCTTGCATTTGCTGAAGACGTTGTTCAAGCTGTTTGTAATAGTCCTGAGCGTCCTGGTCTGCTTTCTTGGTTTCGGGCATTAAAACAAGAAGTGAATCAAGATGAATATGCGCGATTTTCTGTGCGCTTGCATTAAGTGACGTGAATATAATCAGTCCGGCTGCCAGGATTGACCTGAAAAAGTTCTTCATTTTTGTTCTTTTAAGTTTAATTGGTGGCAAATATATTATTTTTTTCCGGACCCGGTCCCGGTGCCTTTTTTGCTATAGCCCATTTGTTCCAGAATCTTATCGCTTTCGTCGTATTTTGGGTTGGCATAGAGCATGGTCAGGTCGCTTGATTTGTCGAAAATCACAGCGAAATTACCAGTTTCTGCCATCTTTTTAACTGCATTGTATACTTCATCCTGAATTGGTTTTACAAGCTCCTGCCGCTTCTTGAACAGTTCGCCGTCTACACCGAATTTGGATTTCTGAAGGTCTTTTGCTTCTTTTTCCTTCGTTACAATCTCTGCTTCCCTTTTTTTCTTCAGTTCATCGGTCAGCAGGATTTGTTCCTGTTGATAGTTTTTGTAGAGCTTATCTACTTCCTGGAACTTAGCTTCAATTTCTTTCTGCCAGGTGGCCGAAACGCGGTCCAACTCGCTCTGTGCTTCCTTGTATTTCGGGATCTGCCCCAAAATGTAATCTGAATCCACATATGCAAATTTCTGGGCAAAAGTCCCGGTTGCTGCCAACAGGGCAAGGCTTAAGGTGATTAGGAGCTTCTTCATGTTACTTGTTTTAAATTCGTTCTTTTCGTTCTTTTTTATAACTCTCCAAGATTCGCGCCAATTGAGAAGTGGAGTTGGCCACGCTGCATGGTTGGCGAGGTAGGAACATCATCCAGCCTCCAGCCGTAATCCAGACCTAACAGGCCAAACATGGGTAAAAATACCCGTACACCTACACCCGTGCCTCTGTATACCTGGAACGGGTTGTATTGGGTAAACGAATCCCAGGTATTCCCTGCTTCTGCAAATACCAGACCGTAAATATTGGCAGTCTGACTCAGGGTAACCGGGTACCTCAATTCCATGGTGTATTTGTTGATGATCGGAGAGCCGTGAGTGGCCGAGAGAGAGCCGTCGTTGTAACCTCGCATTGCGATAATTTCGCGGCCGTCGAGTGAATAGCCTGTTAGTCCGCTTCCTCCCATATAGAAACGTTCAAAAGGTGCAACCCCCAGCTGTGAGTTGAAATAGCCGAGATAGCCGAATCCAACCCTGGAATTCAGAACGAGGTTACCCACCAGTTTGGTGAACCATTGAGTGGTAAATTTCAATTTGTAGAACTCAATGTATTTGTATTTGTCCTGGTCTGACATGACCGCATAATCTTTATGTTCGAAAAGCGAGTAGGGAGGGGTACTCTGCCCGGAAAGAGTCATCGTTCCGCCACGGGTGATGTATTCCATGGGGCTCTTATCTGTATTGCTCCTTGAAATAGTTACACGCAGATTGATGTTGTTGGAAAAGCCATTGCTGAATGTGAAGATATTCGAGAAGTTATGCAATGTGTAATAAGCGTAATTCACATCCCCGAATAAGGTAAAGAAGTCATCCGGTTTTTTCAATCTGGATCCAAAACCGAGAGTAACTCCCCAGATATTAAAGGATGAGCGGGTGACATCTGTAAGAGGCTTGCCGTCAGACTGGACAGAATAATAAGTTGTGAATGTGAGTGATTGTGGTTTTTTACCACCGAGCCAGGGTTCTGTGAATGAAGCGTTGACTGATTGATAAAACAATCCATTGGACTGCGCCCTGATACTT
This sequence comes from Bacteroidia bacterium, assembly GCA_035999585.1. Classification (GTDB taxonomy): domain Bacteria; phylum Bacteroidota; class Bacteroidia; order Palsa-965; family Palsa-965; genus Palsa-965. The sequence goes on from DASYGQ010000228.1 coordinate 5,744, forward strand.
AGGCGTTGGCCGTCACCTGAAGGAAGGGGTCTCCATGATCCTCTTTTGAACACGTTTCGTGCAGAGAAGTTATTGAAGGTTACACCCAATGTGCCCACAATACGGCCGGCACCCCAACCACCTGACAATTCAAGCTGATCTGAAGGCTTTTCCTGCACCTGATATTCAATGTCAACGGTTCCTTCTGTTGGATTTGGTTTCGGATTTACAGAAAGTTTTTCGGGATCAAAATAACCAAGTACGGAAAGGTCCCGCTGAGAACGTATAATGTCGGATCGTCGGAAAAGCTGACCAGGACGTGTCCTGATTTCACGCATGATCACACGGTCATTTGTCTTTGTGTTTCCTGTTACGGTTACTTTATTGATAGTTGCCTGTTTGCCTTCATAAATTCGCATTTCCAGGTCAATGGAATCATTTTCAACGCGAACTTCCACCGGTGTCACCTGGAAGAAAAGATAACCGTCATCCATATATAATGAACTGACGTCGGTACTGTTGGGGTTCATGAAAAGACGGGCATCGAGAAGGCTCTGGTCAAAGACTTCTCCTTTTTTAATGCCCAGCCTGTCTGAAAGCACTTTTGAACTGTACTTCGAATTGCCAACCCAGTTTATGTTGTTGAAATAATACTTCTGGCCTTCTTTAATGGTGATGGCAATACTTACACGCTTTGGGGAAACACGGTAAACGGTATCTTTTACAATCGCGGCATCACGGTATCCTTTTTCCCTGTACTTGTCGATAATACTTTTCTTATCCTTGGTGAAATTGTCTTCAATGTATTTGGAAGAGCTGAATATGGTCCATATCCGGCGCTCCTTGGTGTCGCTCATGGCACGTCGGAGTTTCCAGCTTTTAATATTGGCATTGCCCTTGATGATGATGTCCTGGATCTTAATCTTATGGCCTTCGTTTACAATAATATTAAGGTTCACGGAATTTTTTTCCGATTTATCCGGTTCCTGCTCAATCTTTACTTTGCAGTCGAGATATCCTTTATTTACAAAAAAGTCAACAATTGTTTGCTTGGTGGACTCAATCACGTAATCGGTAATCACTTTGCGGTGAACAAGTTTGATCCGCGCCCGGATGTCATCGCCTTCTCCTTTTGTCACCCCTTTCAGAGAGAAGTGGTTAAGGCGTGGCCGTTCCTTTACTTTGAAGACAATCCAAATGAAATTTCCTTCCACTTTCTGTGCAATACATTGTACATCTACAAAAAGAC
>DASYGQ010000339.1:0-3536 GCA_035999585.1 Bacteroidia bacterium
TGATTTACGATCCCAAGCAGGATGTCAATCTTTTCACTTTTTATATGATCGACAATCAAGGGGTGGAACGCAAAGTATTCCTTCATGAAAACAAACCACAGGATTTCGAGCGCTCTGAACAGGTGGTCGTAATTGGCAAATCAAGAGGACAGGATGAGTTTGATGCAAATAAAATTCTGATGAAGTGCCCTTCTAAATACAACGACGGCAAACAAAAATAAGCTGCTGCTCCGGGCATCCGGATCAGAAGTAAAACCACAGCATGGATATAAATTATATCGGGGAACATTCCTGGGCCGGCACACTGGGCAATTTCTTCCTCGTCCTTTCATTTACCGCAGCCATACTTTCTGCCGCCGCTTATTTCATGACAGCTCAAGGGCTTTCTGAAAACCCTACCTGGAAAAAAATCGGACGCATTGCCTTTAGCATCCATTCCCTGGCTGTTGCCGGAATCATGGGGACGCTCTTCGTCATGCTCAGCAATCACTATTTTGAATATCAGTACGTCTGGCAGCACAGTAACCTAGCAATGCCGATGAAATATATCCTTTCCTGCTTCTGGGAAGGTCAGGAAGGCAGCTTTTTATTATGGACACTCTGGCATGTGATCCTTGGAAATATACTTATCCGAACCTCAAAGAACTGGGAGGCCCCGGTCATGACAATCTTTTCTCTGGTTCAGGTATTTCTTGCCTCCATGCTGCTCGGACTTTATTTCGGAGATGTGCATATCGGCAGCAACCCTTTTCTCCTCATGCGCCAGATGCCAGAAAGCATCGGACTTCCCTGGACAAAAATCCCTGACTACATTTCTAAGCTCCCGCTCTTTAAAGATGGTCGTGGTCTGAATCCGCTTCTTCAGAATTACTGGATGACCATTCACCCTCCCACTCTTTTCCTTGGGTTCGCGTCTACACTCGTCCCCTTTTCCTATGCCATATCCGGTCTTTGGAAAAAAGACTTCAGCGGATGGCAAAAACAAGCCCTTCCCTGGACATTTTTCGGAATCATGATATTGGGCACAGGAATTCTGATGGGAGGCGCCTGGGCTTACGAGTCGCTTACCTTTGGAGGATTCTGGGCATGGGATCCGGTAGAAAACGCGTCTCTTGTCCCCTGGCTTACCCTTGTTGGTGCAGGCCATGTCATGCTAGTCAACCGGAACCGGAACATTTCACTCTTCACCACTTTTTTCCTAAGCATACTTACCTTCATCCTGGTGCTTTATTCTACCTTTCTGACGCGAAGCGGGATTTTGGGAAGCACCTCTGTACACGCATTTACTGATCTGGCCATGTCCGGACAGCTTATGATTTACCTTCTGTTCTTTGTCTGGATGAGTATAACCCTGCTCATTCTCAATGCCCGCCTTCGCATTTTCTATACAGTCATGTCTTTCCTCTTTCTCGCCATTGCTGTAATAACCGGCATCAAAACAGCTTTTGTAGTTTCCTTCGCAGCCTTGTCATTTGTCGTACTTCTCGCAGGCTATCTCCGCTTTTTTCCAAAGGAAGAAAACGAAGAAGAGCTTTGGACCCGTGAATTTTGGATGTTTATCGGCGCCCTTATACTGCTCATTGCTTCTTTTCAGGTGATCCTTTACACCTCCTTCCCTGTCCTGAATAAAATATTGCAGGTTGGATTTGTACACAGCATTGTAGAAGGACTGAACGTAAAATTAAACCTCTGGTTCAATTTCAAAGGTCTCGCAAATCTTGCAGCGGGTAAACTGGCACCTGAACGTGATTCCATTGCATTTTACAACAAATGGCAGGCTTTGTTTGCCGTGCTTGTTTCGATGCTGGTCGGATTCGGACAGTTCCTTAAGTACAAGAATACCCCCGTTTCTGAATTTGCACGTAAACTGATTCTTCCCGCAACGGTATCTTTCATACTAGCCAGTGTTATCGGCTGGTATCTGCCTAATACGAATTCCCTGCAGCATGCTCTCAATGAAGTGCTTTTATTCAGCTCTCTTTTTGCGATCCTCGCCAATCTCGACTACTGGCGTCGTGGCAGGAAAAATCTGGTGAAGGCTGGTGCTTCTATTGCTCACATCGGTTTTGGGCTCATCCTGCTCGGCGCACTTATTTCCAATTCCTGCAAAGAGGATATTTCAAAAAACCTGAACGGTGATCTGCGCTCAATCGACAAGGATCTATCCAATGCCAAAAATATTTTACTTACCAAAGGCGATACCCTTCCAATGGGTGATTACTCCGTTACTTATCTCGGAAGACGCAAACAAGGGATTTACATTTATTTCGATGTTGAATATCTGAAAAAACATCCGGAAGGTAAATACAGTTCTGTCTTTACTCTTAGCCCGTTCATCCAACTGAATGACCGTATGGGCAATGTTCCGGAACCATCGACCGAGCACTTCCTCACACGGGATATTTATACACACGTTCTCTTTGCCGAAATTGATCCGGAAGCCAATTCAAGTCCTGGCGATTACAGCAGCCCGGTTGATAAATCAATAGCCCGCCACGATTCTATCTTTACGAGCAACAGCATTATGGTGCTGGATTCCCTGACCACCCGTTTCGACAAAAAAAAATATGGGCTTTCTGATTCTATTCTTGCAGTACAGGCCAATTTCAGCGTCATCGACATCAACAAGAAAAAATACCTGGCTCAGCCTGTATTCACCATCCAGCATAATGTGAGCAAACCCATTGAAGACACCATCCCTCAGCTGGGCATTAAACTCAACTTCTGGAAAGTGGATCCGACCAATGGAAAGATCAATGTTTATGTGTCAGAACGCAAACAAAACAAACGCGACTTCATTGTGATGGAAGCCATGCTTTTCCCCTGGATCAATGTACTTTGGATCGGATGTATCATCATGGTCACAGGAACCATCATTGCCATCCGGGGGCGCCTGAAATTACTGCGCCAGCAAAAAAAATCCTGATCTTTCAGAGGTCAACACCTATTCTTTCATGTCTTTAAAAAACAAAATTTCCATCCGTATCGTCCTGATTGGTTCCGGAAACCTGGCTACACATTTAGGGCTGGGGCTGGCAAAAAACGGTTTGAAAATAGTTCAGGTGTACAGTCCCCGTAAGAATCATGCGAAAAAACTTTCCTCTCTCCTGGGTTCTTCTGCTATTTCATCGTTGACACAGCTTGATAAAACAGCCGATCTGTATATACTTGCCGTGAAGGACGATGCTATCGGCCCATTGGCAAAAAAGTTAAACCTCGGAAATAAGCTGGTCGTACACACTTCCGGAAGTGTTGCGCTCGATGTGTTGAAACCAGCCTCCTCCTCCATCGGTATTTTTTATCCATTGCAAACTTTTACCAGAGAAAGCTCCATTGACTGGTCAGAAATACCGATCTGCCTTGAATCCATAAATACACCCGGAAAAACCCTGCTTAAAAAAGTGGCTGGCATATTGACCAGTCGTGTGGTTTTCCTTGATTCAAACCAGCGAAAGCTTGTTCATCTGGCTGCGGTATTTGCTTCGAACTTCAGTAACCACATGTATTCCATTGCAGAAGACCTGTTAGCCAAAGAG
>DASYGQ010000345.1:0-18697 GCA_035999585.1 Bacteroidia bacterium
TCCACAGTGAGCAGTGGCAACTTAAGCTATAACTGGAATTTCGGAACCTCTACAGCAACTGTTCAGAATCCCGTTTACCTGTTTGCCAATCCGGGCACATACAATGTTCGTCTGATCACCACCACGAACAATGGCTGCACAGATACCATTACAAAAGCTGTGACAGTATTCCCGCTGCCTTTCGTGGATTATACCAACAGCCCTGTTTGCGATGGCTTGCCCAGTTCCTTTTCCGAGAAGACGACCATATCAACAGGCAGTATTGCATCCTATGCATGGGACTTCGGAGATGGCTCCAGCTCTACTTCGCCCATCACCAGCCATCAGTACCTCAATCCGGGAACTTATTCTGTGAAGCTTAAGGCCACTTCCGGTCAGGGCTGTGTGAATGACACAGTGAAGCCAGTCACCGTAAATCCATTGCCCGTGGCTAATTTCACAGCCACCGATGCCTGTCTGGGCCTCACCAATGTGTTCACCAATACCTCTACCATTCTTGGATCTACGCCTTTGACTTATACATGGTCATTCGGTGATGGAACAACATCGGCACTGACTTCCGTCGGTCATATATACGCCAACGCGGGCATGTATTCAGCCAAGCTTGTAGCCCTGTCCGGCAAAGGATGCAGTGACTCCATTGTGAAAAGCCTCGAGGCCTTTGAGCTTCCTGTTGTATCGGCCGGAAAAGACACGACGATCAGCAAGGGAGATGAAGTGGAACTGAACGGATATTCTGCAGCAGCCATACACTACGCCTGGACTCCGACTACATTCATAAACAACACCACCGTTCCAAACCCCATTGTGCGGCCGGAAGAAACAACCACCTATACACTCACGCTGACCGATATGAACGGTTGTAAAAACTCAAATATTGTAACGGTAACCATTCTGGATAATTTCAAACTCCTTATCTACAACGTGGTTACTCCTGACGGTGATGGCAAAAATGATTACTGGAAGATTGTGAACATCGACCTTTATCCGGATGCGACCGTGCAGATCTTTGACCGCGACGGACAAAAAGTTTTCGAGCAGACCAATTACCAGAACGACTGGCAGGGAACCTACAAACACGACCAGCTGCCTGACGGCACTTATTATTACATCGTTTCCTTTGCCAATGCCGGAAAGGCCAATAATTACAAGGGTAGTATTACATTATTAAGAAATAAATAGCCTGATGAAGAAGCACGTTTTATTTGTTCTCCTCGCCGCAGCAGCTGCCGCAGAAGGAAAAGCACAACAGAATTCCACATTCGATCATTACCTGACGCAGCCCTATTTCCTGAACCCTGCCGCTGCCGGGATGAATGGCACCACGGCATTCTTTGATTACCGCCGGCAATGGGCGGGCTTTACAGGCGCACCTGAAACACAGCTGCTCACAGTTGATGGCCCTATTCAGCGCGATAAATTCGGATTGGGGCTCATCGTGGCAAACGATCAGGCCAATATCGTCGGATCCACCAGTGCCAATGCCACCTTTGCCTACCGGGCCAAGTTCTCAGAGGAGCATTTCCTGCGTATGGGTGTTTCAGCGGGACTGAGTCAAAACAGGATCCTGTTCGACAAAGTCATTGCAGAAGATCCATCCGAGCTTCAGGTTTTTAAAAGCAATCAGAGCGGAACATCCTTTGATGCTTCGGCAGGACTTGTCTATGAATATCACAAGCTGACAGTGGGGCTTGCCGCTTCACACCTGTTTGCTGAGAAGACACTCTACGAAAATAATTTCGCAGCAAATAAATTGTCGTACCAGAACATCCCGCATTATCTATTGAATGCACAGTACCGTTTTGACCTGAATAAAAGCAATTATGCAATCATGCCTTCGTTCCAGATGAGAGCAGGTCAGGGACTGACGCCTATGCTTGAAGCCGGAGTGACCGGGTTTTATAAGAACGATGCCTGGGTAACACTGCGTTATGCTTATCAGACAGGCTATACGTTTATCCTGGGAGGTGTGATTGCAAAAAACATCATTGCAGGTTACGCTTATACCATTTCAGCCACGAGTCTGGGCGCATACAACAACGGAACGCATGACATCATCATCGGCTTCCGTTTCGGCAAAACAGCCACCTCGAATGTGGCTGATGCCAAAGCCATGGAAGATCTGAAACGCAAAAACGAGGAGCTTTACGAGACCGCCGATTACCTGAAGAACAACAACAACGATCTGAAGAAAGAAGTGGATGCCCAGAAAAAGGCATTGAAAGAAACAATCTATGGATTAGACAGTCTTAAAAAGGCCATGCGGGCCGATCAGGAAGAACTTAAGAACCTGATTCGCGACAACAAGGAAAAGATGGATCATTTCCCTGACAAAAACCCGAATGGCCAGACCAAACCAGGCAGTGCTGACTCCAAAGACAAAACAGCCGATGAAAATCCCGGCAAGATAACGGCAGGATCCATCTATGTGGTTGTAGGAGCATCCAAAACGCTTGCTAATGCCAAGGAATTCCAGAAGATTGTATTGAGGGAATATGGCGAAGAAACAAAGGTGATCATGTCCGAAAGCGGAACCTGGTATTTTGTTTACACCGCCTCCTATGATAATAAAAAGCTGGCCGCTCAGGAATTGCAAAGAACTTCCAAACTGAATGTAAAAGGATTGTTTTTTGGAGAGCCCTGGCCTTTGGTAATCAATAAATAGCAGAAGGCTGCTGCTGCAGCCCTACTGTTTAAATCAAGACGTTACGCAGGAATCTCTATTGTAAAACCGGTTCCTTCGCCTTCCATGCTGTCGATACGGATTGTTCCGCCAAGGCTTTCAACCTGGGTGCGAACCATAAAGAGACCTAAGCCTTTTCCTTTCACATGGAAGTGAAAACGTTTGTAAAGCCCGAAAATATCACCGGAATGTTTCGCAAGGTTTATTCCGATGCCATTATCCCTAAAAGAAATAATGACCCTGTTCTTCTGAAGGGAAGTCCGGATATGGATTATACTGGGGCTTTCCGGCTTCCTGTATTTGATGCTGTTGGATATCAGGTTAAGGAAAATACTGTACATATAACTTTTGATAGCCGTTATTTCTTTCACGGCTGTAAAATCTGTTATGACCTGAACAGAATCCTTTTCCGGGAAATTGCCCAGCCCTTTCATGATTCCATCTACCAGGCTCTCCAGCTTTATGACCTCATCATAATCTCCGTCGGAAGATCTCAGTTGTAAGATCATGTTCAAATCCTGCATGATCTCATCGAGTTGGCGGGTTGCAGTAAACAGGTATTCCTGGCTACGGAGCCTGTCTTCTTCTGTAATGCTTGTCTTCATCACGTTCGCGAGACCTAATATGTGAGCTACCGGTGAACGCAGGTTGTGTGAAACAATAAACGTAAACTGTTCCAGCTTTTTACTGTGTTCCACAATATTAACGATCATTTTTTCCCGCTCATCCTCCGTCTGTTTTCGCTCTGTTATGTCCATAATAATCCCGTACATTCCCGTTGGCTGGCCTTGCGAATTAAATTCGAACTTGCTCTTAGACTGGATATGCTTCATTGTACCATTTTTCAGCACAATACGATAATACAGGGTTGGATTGCTGAGTGTTTCTTTGGTCTCTCTGATGGAGTCAAGAACTCCTTGCAGGTCATCGGGGTGAACAAAGGAAAGCCAGTTTTTATTGGTCTGAACATTTTCTGCAGTGTCAATTCCATAAATCCGGCAGGCCTCTTCGGACCAGATACCTTTTCCTGTAGCAAAATCGGTGCTCCAGTTTCCAAGGAGTGCGATTGACTGCGCTTCCTTCAGATGGAATTCATTTTTCAAAAGATTTTCTTCGGCCAGTTTCCGCTCGGAAATATTCTCATGGGCCACGACAATCATTGACTGATTATTCTCAAATTTTGTCACGCGCATATTGAACCAGCGTAATTCGTTCGGAGCGTGGCAGGGGTACTCGAGGTTAAACATTCCGCTTCTGCCTTCCAAAACATCTTTCATTCCAGCAAGGGCTGACAATGCGGTGGAATCACCTGCGGCGGCGGAGCGTTCACATACTTTAAAATAATTACTTCCTTCACCTGTTCTGGCCATGGTAGTTTCACCATTATCAGCAGCAAACCGGGTCCAGGAGTCATTCACAGAAATGACTTCCCCAAAACCATTTACAACTGCAATGTGGGAGCTCAATGAATTCAGAATACCCCTGTTCAGAATTTCGCTTTCAAGGAGTTCCTGCCCGATGAGTTTTTTCTCACTGATGTCGTTGAGCATGACCAGAGCGCCCATGTAATTTCCATTGTCATCCATAATGGGGCTTTCAACAACACGTGCCCAGATTTTTTTCCCGGACTTACCGAAATATTCGTGCTCAAATTCTTCGCCGATGCCTTTCTGAAGCATTTCAAGTCTCGCCCAGGCGCCTTTACGGTTAGCGACATCCATCAGATCCAGGTTTCTTTTTCCGTACATCTCAGCGGGGGAATATCCGAATATTTCAGAAAACTTACTGTTCACGAACATAGTCCTGTTGTCTTTGTCGATAAGCCAGATTCCCTCCTGAGAAGTTTCCACAATACGCCGGTACCGGGCTTCGCTTTCCCTGATACGCTTTTGAAACAGTTGCTCCTGTTTTTCCAGTACATGGGTTTTCCGATCGCGCTCAAAAATATCAAGGGCAAATGAAATATCATTAACCAATTCACACAGAAGCCGGGTTTCCTCGTGTCCCGTAAAGTTTACTTTTTCAGAATATAAATTCAGCAAGCCTATAACCTGGCCGTCTCTTTTTATGGGCAATATCAGAAATGACTTTAATCCTCCCGCCATAAAATTCCTGAGGTCATCTGCAAGCGCGCAATCCTGTATATCATTGCAAACATAATGCTCCCCTGTTTTAATGACATAGTCCATAACGCCTAGTGGTGCGGAATCAGGGCTGCTAAATACCGACACTTCCCCGGGACTTAAGCCACTCTGCTCGACCAGCTTGATTTTACGGACCGAATTTTCGAAGAGCCCGATCCAGGCCGAACGGAACTTGCCGAATTCAACGGCCATGCTGCAAGCATTGCGAAACAGGGTGGCTTCATCCTTCACCCTCACAATATTCTGATTAACCTGACTAATAAATGCATAGAGATGCATCACTCTCATCAGTGATTCATCTGAAATAATTTTATCCTTTTTCGCATCGGCCTCTTTCAAAGCCCTCCGAATTTTGGGTGCTAATGTATATAGCTTATCTTTCAGAGTGTAGTCGGTCACCCCGTTTTTAATAAGCTCGACTGCCTTTTCCTCCCCAACTGTTCCCGATACAAATATAAATGGCGTCTCAGGACACAGCTCCTGTTTCAGCTGAAAAGCCCTTAACCCGTTGAAGGCCGGAAAGGTAAAATCAGACAAAATCACATCAGGCCGAAACGATTTCAAGCCCTGTATGTATTTCACCTCTGTGGTAACAACAAGAGAAACATAATTGAATCCCCCGCTCTTTAATTGATATTCAATTAATTCCAAATCACTGGAAATGTGCTCAGCAATAAGTATTCTGATCTCTTTCTCCATCCTTATGGGTGCTGATTGATTATCATCCAGTACATACCCAGATTCGAGATCGCTTTTTGAAACTCTTCAAATTCCACTGGCTTAACTACGTAACTGTTAATTCCCAGTTCATAGCAGCTTTTGATATCCGGGTCTTCCCGTGACGACGTTAAAATTACAATGGGTATTGTACGCGTTCTTGAATCCGCTTTGACACTTTTCAATACTTCCAAGCCACTAACCTTGGGAAGTTTCAGGTCCAGGAGGATAATTTTAGGCTTTCCATCCAGGTCTCTTCCTGCATACTTGCCCCGTCCGAATAAATAGTCCAGCGCCGCCACACCGTCTTTCAAATGAAGGAGGCCATTTGCAAGATTATTTTTCTTTAGAGCATTGATGGTCATTTCGGCGTCACTTGCGCTGTCTTCAACCAGAAGGATCTCAATATCATTTATCATAGTAAGCGTGTATTTTTTAATGTAAAATAAAAGGTGGCGCCTTCATTTTCCTTGCTTTCGGCCCAAACCCGGCCACCGTGTTTAAGAATGATACGCTGTACAATGGCAAGTCCGACGCCTGTGCCTTCAAAATCCTCTTCCGCATGGAGTCGCTGAAAAACGCCGAAAAGCTTATCCGCATAAAGCATATCAAAGCCCGCTCCGTTATCCCGGACGGAATAAATGGTTTCCTCCCCGATCATCTCTGAACCGATTTCAATGATTGCCTCCTGCCTGTTGCGTGAATATTTCACCGCATTGTCAAGCAGGTTCAGCCATACCTGTTTTATCGCTGCGCCATCCGCAATTCCGGTTGCCAAAGGGTGGATGATAAATTGAATGGAGCGTGACTCGTTTTCATTTCTTAATTCACTGCAAAGTCCGGATACCAGGTCCGACATAGAAACAGCTGTCAGCAAAAGATCTTTTCGCCCGAGGCGTGAAAAAGCCAGAAGGTTATCAATGAGCTGACCCATTTTCCCGGAATAAATCATCACATTATTCATGAGTCTTAACGACTCGGAATCGCTGGCGACCAGATTTTCTGCCAGTCTTTCCTTCAGCATTTGTGTATAACCGTGAATAGCGCGCAAAGGAGCTCTCAGGTCATGCGAAACGGAATAGGAAAAAGACTCCAGTTCTTTGTTTGCATTTTCAAGTTGCATGGCCCGCTCAATACGCTCTTCATTCTGAACTGACAACTTTTTATTTATGACAATTATTTCATCTGCCCTATGCTCCTTTTCAGAGTTCTGAAAAGCAAGCTCTATATTCGCAATATTCAGTTCCGAAGCCCGTTTTTCTTTTTCACTGTTTTGAAAAGCCAGTTCTTTATTGGCTAAACTTAATTCGGAAGCCAGTTTTTCCTTTTCCTGATTTTGTAAGGCTAATTCAGTGTTAGCAATAACAAGCTCGGCTGCGCGGTTTTCCTTCTCGGTATTCTGAAAGGCCAGTTCGATGTTCGCAATTCTAAGTTCAGCGGCCCGTTTTTCCTTTTCCTTATTCTGGTATGCCAGTTCCTTGTTGGCGATCACAAGTTCAGCCGAGCGCTTTTCTTTCTCGTCGTTCTGAAAGATCAGTTCGGCATTGGCAACGCTTAGCTCTGCGGCACGTTTTTCCTTCTCTTCATTCTGAAAGAGGAGTTCTATGTTGGCAATATTCAGTTCGGCCGACCGCTTCTCCTTTTCTTTATTCTGGAAGCTGAGTTCAATATTGGCCAGGGCGAGTTCATTGGCACGCTTCTCCTTCTTCCCATTCTGGAAAGCAAGCTCCTTATTGGCAATAATCAGTTCAGCAGCCCGTTTTTCTTTTTCCTTATTCTGAAAAGCAAGCTCTTTGTTAGCCTGCGTGAGCTCGGCTGCCCGGATCTCTTTTTCCTTGTTTTGAAAAGCCAGTTCCCTGTTGGCAACAACCAGTTCATCGGCGCGCTGCTCTTTCTCACTTAGCTGAAACGCTATTTCCCGGTTGGCTCTGATCAGTTCTTCTGAATACTTCTGCCGCTCCTCATTTTGAAAAAGCAGTTCGTTTTTGTCGTGTATAAGGCGTTCTTCCGCCTCGCGGATTTTTTCTTTCTTTTCCGGGGACAAAGGATCATTTTTAAGAGGGGAGGCGGGGTCTTTTCCTCGAAGAGGCATGTGTGAAGGGTTAGATTTCTCATACGAACATCGTATAAGTCCTGGAAGGGATGCCCCTCAAATGTATTTGCACCTGCTAGAATAAAGAAATAGCGATATTTCCTGCTATATGTTGGTATGGTTCTCTGTCAAGAGCAGTAGACAGGAAGGTAGAAAAGAAATCGTGTGATTTAAAGAATCCTATGATTTGAACGAAGATACGCATAATAAAGCGATAAGTCACCATGGGAATGCCCTTCAAGGCATCCCTGACATCTTTGGAAGGAGTTTCATTTCTTCTGAAGGAGAGGAATCATGACTTTAAATAAAGTACCATGATCTGTTTGGGGAGACATCTCAATACTGGCTCCGATTTTTTCCACCGCATTCCTTACGATGTAGAGGCCTAGCCCCGTACCACCAGAGGCCTGACTTCCCCTGTAAAACATGTCATAGATCTGGGAGCGAATGCTTTCTTCAATCCCGGTTCCGTTGTCACCCACTTCGAGGCTCATCTTTCCCCCTTCCTTTCGGATATTCAATGTAACCTTATGCGGTATGCTGCTTTGCCTGCGGAAATGAAATGCATTTTCAAGCAGGTGGAACAGTATGCACGAAACCGATTCACGATCGGATAGGATCGGCTGTGAAATCAGGTTGGTTATTTCAAGATGAATGTTTGAATTGCCATTGATGGCTTTGATATTTGCAACAACTTCATTCACTAATATCAATACATCAAATGGTTCAATGTTGATGGCTCTGGATTTGATGGACATCACCTTAACCAGGTTGATAAGGATTTTGTCCTGCTTGCCCATCAGCTTATCAATAGTCTCCAAAAAGTTCAGGATATGCTTGTTGTCAGCATCGGTTTTGGCAATACTCAGAAGTCCCTGTGAAGAGGCAATGGGCCCACGAAGATCATGGGATATCCGGTAAATCAGTGTTTCCAATTCCTTATTGGTGCGCTCCAGATTTTTTTCCTTTTCAACAAGCTCGGAGATATCTAAAATAGTTCCGTAAAGTCTGACAGGCTGATGCAAATGATTGAATTCAAATTCACTATTCACGTAAACACTGACTATGGTACCTTCTGGCTGAACAATGCGATGGTAAAAAGAATGCGGTGTAATTGTTTCGAGGGAATTCTGAATCGATGACCTTACGTTGTTTAGATCGTCGGGGTGGATACGCTCCATAAAGGTTTCAAGTGAGGGTTCAATCTCATCAATCTTCAGGCCGAGGATGCGGAATGTTTCGTCAGACCAGCTCACCTTTCCTGTCTCCAGATGATTCTCCCAATGTCCCAGCCTGGCCTTCGATTCAGCCATTTTGAAGCGATGGAGAATAAGTTCCAGGTTGTCCTTGGTTTCTTCCAGCTCAATGTTTTTAGCCTCCAGCTTATTAATGAGGTGTGAGCTGTACTGATGCATGATCTCAATGGATTCTTTGGGCGGATGCAATGCGTAATCTCTTTGGGGAGGGTTGGTAAGAAGTTCCCGGGCTGCATTGATCAGGATACGATAGGCAGCCGGTTTCCGGATAAACAAGTCGGCCCCCATTTCCTTTGCCACACTCTCTTCGCTTATGGAAGTATAGGTAGCTGTATAAATGATAACAGGAATATCCTTGAACTTTACGTGAGTCCGGATCTTATAACAAAGATAATATCCATCCATGTTAGGCATCAGAACATCCGTGACGATGAGGTCTATTTTGTGCGCAGTCAGCACATCAATCGCCTGAAGGCCATCACCAGCAGTCATCACGCTATACCCTTCCGCCTCATAAATGGCTTTGAGCAGTTTAAGCGACCTCTCGTTATCGTCGGCAATTAAAATGGTTTGCTTGGTCATGGTCTGTTATAGATCTCCAGAATTTCCAGAGTAAATTTTCTCGTGTCAATAGGCTTGGTAATGTATCCATTGCAACCGGCTTCCTTTACTCTGTCTGAATCTCCCTTCATGGCAAAAGCGGTTATCGCAATTATTTTCATGCCTTTTGTGCGCTCTTCTGCTTTCATTATGCGGGTCAGCTGCAAACCATCCATACCTGGAAGGCCGATGTCTGTAAGCAGAATATCCGGCAGCATTTCCTTTAACATCTCAATAGCGTCTTCCGCGGACCTACAAGTATGCACGGTGAATCCATCCATCCTCAGCAGATCGCCCGTGAGTTTCAGGTTCACCGGGTTATCCTCTACAATCAAAACCTGCAGATGTCTATGCATGACCAGGGGCTTGTCGGGGTGTGTTAATCGGTAACGTGACAATAAACACACTTCCCTTTCCGGGTATACTCTCCACTTTTATTGTTCCATGATGATGCTCGACTATGGTCTTTGTCAGTGTAAGTCCCAGGCCTGTGCTTTCTATCGCTCCGGATGAAGGGGCATGCAATTGAGCAAATGGCATAAAAAGCTTTCTAAGGCCTTCGGGAGCAATGCCGATGCCAGTATCGCCAACTGTCAGCTTAAAGTGCTCCAGGCCGCTCAGAGACATTGAAATAAGAATGCTTCCTCCGGTTACATTGAATTTGATAGCATTGGACACGAGGTTGTACAAGATCTGCCTGAATTGCCGTTTATCAGCCCAAACGTTTTTCACTTCAGGAGAAAGATCTGTCCGAATACGGATCCCGTTCTTTATGGCAAGGGGTGCTAATACACTGATGATTTCTTCCACAATATCCTTGAGTAAGAATGACTCCGGGCGCAGCTCCTTTTTCCCGGACTCTATTTTGGAAAGATCAAGTACATCGTTGATGAGCTGAAGCAGGTGTGCCCCGCTGGCATGAATGTCCTTCAGGTATTCCAGCTGTTTGTCATTCAACTCCCCAACCTTTTTGTCGATTAGAATTTCAGAGAAGCCCAATATCGCATTCATAGGTGTACGCAGCTCATGCGACATGCTTGCCAGGAATTCACTCTTCAGGCGATCACTTTCAATGACTTTCCGTTCCATTTCTTTGCGGTTGCTGATGTCGTTGAAAATGCAGAGAAAGGCCGGCTGCCCATCCATTTCAAAAGGCTCCACTGAAAACAAGGTATGAACGACTTCACCCTTGCTGTTTAGGCACGGGATTTCTTCGTTTTTCAGAAAACCTTGTTCTTTAAGCTTTGAGAAAAATAAAAGCTGCGTTTCCTGCGAGGCAAATCCAAGCTCATCGGAGGTGCGTCCGAGGCATTCGTCTCTCTTAAAACCAAAGGTAGACAGGAAAGAATCATTCACTTCAAGCATTTTACCTGAGGTCGTTTCAGTGAGGATCATGCCGCTGGGTGATGCATTGAATAGGCTCAGCAACCCTTTTTTGCTTTGCTTTAATGCATTCTCGGCATCTTCGGCTTTCTTTTTGTCGCTCAGGTCACGCGTGACCTTGGAGAAACCAATGATATTGTTGTTCTGATCGCGAATGGGTGTAATTAATATGCTTCCCCAGAATAAAGAGTTGTCTTTGCGCATCCTCCAGCCTTCGCCTTTGGCATTACCTGTCCCGGTTGCAATTTCAATCAGGGTTTCAGGCAGCTTCTTCTCCCTGTCTTCCGGGGTATAAAAGATGCGAAAATTTTTACCGATTATTTCTTCCCGTTTGTATCCTTTAATTTTTTCCGCTCCTTTGTTCCAACTCTGCACATTGCCCCTCTCATCCAGTACAAGAATAGCATAGTCCTCGATCTCTTCGATCATGAGGCGGTAAATGTCAGGATTCTCATCCTTGAAGTTATTCATTTAAAATTCTGTTAAAACCAATGAAAAGAGATATTCGGTAGTCAGACGATGCTTTTCAAACATCACGGATTCCGGCAGGAAGAAAGCTAAGTCAATATGGCAAAAAGATAGGCAAAAACGACGACGTGGAAGCCCAGATTAGAGAATTCTAATCTGGGACTTTAGGATGAGGAGATGGAATTTGGTAGCTTTTTCGAAATCCGGAATGCGATTGCCTATAGACTTATGGGGAGAATAAGAATCAGATAACCGCCTTCGCATCCATCACGATTATTCCTTTCCCATTCTCCATCACGCGTATCGGGTTCAGATCGATTTCTTTGATCGCAGGAAAGTCGGTAAGCAGTTGGGATAGACGCAAAAGATATTCAGCAATGGAATCAATATCATAGGCTGTTTGCCCGCGATAACCCTTGAGTATCTGATAACCCTTGGTTTGTTCAATCATGGAATAAGCATCCTGTTTGGAGAGCGGGGTCAATCTGAAAGAGACGTCCTTAAAGATTTCCACAAAAGTTCCGCCAAGACCAAACATAACAAGTGCACCAAATCCATTGATCCGGTTAGCACCGGCAATTATTTCCATTCCCTTTTCAGTCACATATTTCTGCACGAGGAAACCCTGTATCCTTGCTTTGGGTGAATGGAGCTTTACACTCTCTGAAATCTCCTCAAATGCTTTCTTCAATGCTGCTTCGTCCTTTATGTTTATTTTAACGCCGCCTACATCCACCTTATGCATAATATCCGGTGAGACTATTTTCAATACAAGCGGGTAAGTAATTTCAGCTCCCATGCTGATGGCCTCGCGGATATCCTTCGCAACAGCATAATTCACTACCTTCATTCCATAAGCCTGCAGGACATTGTATGTTTCCGGTTCGGAAAGGTGATCCCGTTTTTCTGCATCGATCATATCCAGCACTTTCCGGACTGCCTCCTTATCGACCTCATATCTCACCGTTTCTGCAGAGGGCTGCTTGATCCATTTATAATACCTGATCATGGCCGCAAGCACACGGATATTGATTTCCGGAAAATCGAAATTGGGGATATGGGCTTCATCCAATAAATGAAGGAAGGATGGCTCCCGGTCGAAAGACATCAGGTTTGTTAAAACAGGTAATGCCGGATGTTCTTTTGAAAAATCACATATAGTCTTTGCGATTTCATTCATGTCTGTCTTTATTGTAGGCGTCACACAAACAATCAGGCCATCCATATTCTGATCCCTTGCAAGGATGGAAAGTGCAGTGGAAAACCGTTTTGCATCTGCATCTCCTATGATATCAACAGGATTATTGGTATTTGCTGTCGGGGGGAGCGCTTTTTTCAAAGCCTCCAATGTCTCCGTTTCAAAGGTGGATAATTCGAGCCCCTCCCTTTCAGCGGCATCTGTTGCAATCACACCAAGACCACCGGCATTGGTTAAAACAACGATCCTGTTTCCTTTGGGCTGAGCCTTGCAGGAAAAGCCTTTGGCCAGCTCAAACAATTCCGAAAGTGCTTCGACACGAATCACACCGCATTGGGCAAAAAGGGAATCATACGCGGTATCGGAAGTCGACAGCGCTCCGGTGTGTGAATGAGTCGCTACAGCGCCGCGTACAGATCCTCCGGTCTTTATGACAATGATTGGTTTTTGTTTTGCATTTGCTTTCCTGGCCATTTCCAAAAAACGGGCCGGGCGGCTGATGTCTTCCACATACATCGTAATGATATGGGTTTCCGGATCGTCGATCAGATAATCAAGCACATCACTCTCATCCAATACCGCTTTATTGCCGATGGAAACAAATTTTGAAATCCCCAGGTCATGCAGATGTGCGTATTCAAGAGCGGCCACACCAATGGCTCCGCTTTGAGAAATGAGTGCAACATTCCCGGAAGGCGGCATGGCCATGGCAAAATTTGCATTCAGACTAACGTCCTTCTGTGTGCTGACGATACCGAGGCAGTTCGGCCCTATCAATGCCATGTTATGCTTCTTCGCCAAAGAAGTCATTCTTTCTTCCAGTTCCTTACCGACTTCCCCCACCTCTTTAAAACCAGCTGTTATAACGACAATCCCCTTTATTCCCTTCCCGGCGCATTGATTCATTATATTTTCAATGGCTGAAACCGGCACACAAATGATGGCCAGATCAATTGCCTCAGGCACCGCGATTACATCGGTATAAGCCTTTACACCGTTTATTTCCTTGTATTTCGGATTGATCGGATAGACAGCCCCTTTAAAACCACCCTGCAATATGTTTGTCAGTATTGCATTGCCCACAGAGCCCTTTGTTTGAGAAGCTCCTACAATGGCGACTGACCTGGGTTCAAATAAACATTTTAGAGAGCTCATAAGTCTGAATGGATAAATTTGATATGACCGAGCTTGACGGCTTCAATACGTGTGATTGGGAATTTTTCAGAATTCCGTTCAAAGATCCTAATAAATGCCGGAAGAAGATGTGATATAAATCATTGAAGCAATTAAATAATATCGGGAATACTTTTACATTGGAATTCTGGTTTTCCGGTATGAGCGCCATTTTTCCTTCGGAGGGAATCGTTGCCAGAAACCTATATCTGACAATCAATCCGCTAATTCGATTTTCATCAGGATATCCGTTTGCTCATCATCACCCAATCGAAAAGCATGTGTACCAAACTCTACAAAGCCATTTTTCCGATAGAAGCGGATGGCTCTCGAATTTCGTTCCCATACCCCCAACCACAAACGGTTATACTTAGCATCCTTTGCAATCCGGTATGCCATTTCAAATAAAACCTGGCCAACCTGCTTACCGAGGAATTCTTTGAGCACATAGATACGTTCAATCTCAAGCGACTTTGAATCCTTTTCTTCTGTCTGAGCTGATCCGTGATTGAGCTTTAAGTAACCGATCGCCTTGTCTCCAACAGTCGCAAAATAAAATTCAGAATCCGGATTCGCCAATTCATTGCGGAGTTTGTCAGAGGTCATATTTTCATCCAGATACTTTCGCAAATTCTGTTCCGTGTTATCTCCGGCAAAAGTTTCAATGAATGTTTGCCTGCTTATTTTTAGCAGGTCCTCAAGATCCGATAACGTCACCTTCCTGATATGGCTCATGCTCTGGCTTTAAACCATTTCTTCGCCTTGGTGTTTCTATGTGGACAGCCTGGCCAGCAACAGGGCCTGCGTTTTCCTTCGAGAAGCTCTGAACAGACCCGCTCTACATGCTCTTTTCTTGTTTCCGCCTTCTTAACCATTGTCGTCCAGCAAATCCATTCATTGCGTGCAAGCGGGGTCAGGCCATTCCATTTCCCGAGCACATCGGGATTGGAAACCAAAGCCTTTTTCAAATCAGCGGGCACGGTATGCACGACCCCTTCTTCTATAATTTTCTTTTCATTTTTCACGTTTACCGAATCCTTTATATCTCTTACGAATCCCTGTCTCAATCACGTATATTGTCAAAATCGGGAGCCGTATGAAACGGTTTCTTCCAGGATACCGGCTTCCACTAGCGTTTCTCCCTTTCCCGATTTATAAATGATTATTGTATTCTCTCCTTTCATTCTTTGTAAAAATAACAATTCCGGAAGGGCTTGCCAAGTCCTAATTAAGAATCGGAATCCTGTTTCCATTCTCAAGAACAACCTCGTTTCACCCGATGACTATTCTACTGAAGGGATTTTCGATGGCTCGTTCCAAAAAGAGGGAATAAATGCAATGGCAATAATAATCGCCAGGATTCCCTGAGCCAGGAGCGTGGCGGGTGCATGGATATAGCGGGAAACGAAACCGATCAGCAAACCACCCAGCGGCTGCATACCGAAAAATGCCATGGCATAATAGCTGATGACCCTTCCGCGCATCTCCATAGATACCTGCGTCTGAATAATGGTAATGACAAGTGTCATTTGCAACATCATTCCAAGTCCGGCCATCATGGCAAAGGCCAGGGAGAACGGGATAATCACCGCGTATGAAAACAGGATCAGGCCCACACCGAAAATGAGTGTAGCAATGATCAGAATCCGTCTCAGATTGGCTCCGGACTTTAACAATGCCAGGAAGATAGCACCCAGGGCCGCACCCAGACCGGTGAAACTGTTCAGGTATCCGTACATGGCAGCATCCCGGTGCAATATTTCCTTTGCATACACCGGCATAAGCGTGAAGTAAGGCATCAAAAACAAACTGCTGACAGCCATCAATAAGATGACACGGGCAATCGAAGGCGTATTCTTCAGATACCTCCACCCTTCATGAAGTCCCTCCGATACTTTTTTTGTTTGTTTCCCGCCAACCCATTTTGGCAATTTCATCCTCCACAAGGAAACAAGTACTGCGATGAAGCTAAGTGCGTTCAGGGCAAAACAGTTTGCGGCCCCGTATTTTGCCAATACCAATCCTGCAATGGCAGGTCCGATCAGGCCTGCCGTATTCACCATGGTTGAATTAAGCGCAATCGCATTTCCCAGATCCTCCTTTTGCTCCACCATGTCATACACCAGGGCCTGCCTCGCGGGAACATCAAACGCATTGATGATGCCAAGCATCGCGCTGAATGACAGAACCTCCCAAACCGTGTATTGTGTAAAGGCAACAAGCAGGGCAAGCAACGCAGCCTGTACCATGGCAGCCGTCTGAGTAAAAAGAACTACCCGGTAACGGTTATACTTATCGGAAACCACGCCTCCGAACAATGAAAAAAGAAAGGATGGAAATTGAGATGCGAATAAGGCGGCACCCAACATAAAGGTGGAATGCGTTTTCTCATAGACAACCCAATACACGGCGGTACGCTGCATCCAGGTACCCATCTGCGATACCGCTTGTCCCCAGAAGAAAAGTCTGAAGTTATGGTTCCGGAAAGCTTTGAAGAGAGTGATATTCACAAATCAGGGAGCGAATCTAATTGATTGCAGCGAAGACAAAGATACGGGGTAAAATGACTTTGTCGTGACCTCATCAATTTTTGAATCCTGCTTTTCCCGGAGTGTGAAGTGAAAATATTGCCGCAGTATCACTTCCCTTTCAAAGAATCAAAATACGCCTGGAGCATTGGCTTCTGTGAAACTACATAGGGGTTTTCTTTTATCTTTTTCTGAATAAAAGATATCCGATCCGTAGTCAGCGGATGTGTGCTTAAAAATTCAGGGATGTTAAATTTGGTTTCTTTCTTCAAAGCTTCCAGGAGATGCAGCATCCCGTCGGAAGGCAGTGCATTTGCTTTCAATACATCAAATGCACCCTGATCGGCTTCTTCTTCAAAATGCCTTGAAAATGATAAGCCGCTTATGTTATGCGCATTGTCGGCCAGAACGGCCATGATACTGTTGGCATCATTCAGGGCCAGGGAAACAAGAATATAACCGCCGATATTTCTGCAAAGTAATTTCATCATGTGTCTCTTAGCAACGTGCGTGTATTCATGTCCCAACAGCGCTGCCAATTCCTCCGGGGTTTTAATGACATCCAGAATTCCGCTATAGACAATGATATGGCCGTCAGGCAAGGCAAAGGCATTCACAAGCTTTTTGTTCAGCACAACAGGGATAATCTCTCTGCGCTCCTGACCGAAATCAACTGCCGATGCAAATTGCTGCAGCCGGGCCGTCTTTGCCGAATCAATGTCTTCCGGGGAAACAAATTGTTCATAGGCTTTCTCCCCGATGGAATAATCAACGGAGACAGGAATGACGAGTACTGCGCGTTCGGCCAGGCCGGGCAACAGAAAGACATAAACGGCAGTCAATACAGCGATCGTTGTCAGAGAAGCGATCAGATAGGTTTTCCAGCCCAGGCGTGTCAGACGGTTATACCACCTGACTCTGCCGCTCTTGTTGAGCAGCTGAAGCATTTCCCGGATCGCAGCAGGATCGCTTATCTCAAGCAATTGCTTGGCGGGAACATCCTGGGAATAGGATAAAAGCAAACGGCCGGAGCCTGAAAACTCCAGGTGAACGGAATCCAGCTTCCAGTCAAACGATGTCGCCTGCCCGTCCTTTTCAACGGAGATGTGCAGGCATGGATCGGTTTCACCGACTGCAAGCACAGCCTGAAAAGGTGTGGAGGATAAACCGTCGTAAAATATACCGGCTGAGGTATTCGTCATCGGATCAGATTACAACACCAATATCGAGCATACTGGCCAGGTCATCACCGGTGGCATCACCAAAATTACCTTCGGTTTGTATCAGCTTGTCAAAGTCAACCGTGCCTTCGATCTCAATATTCATAAATACATAGTTCAGGGTACGTGTGATAACCCAGGCATATCCGAATCCGAGTGTGACAATGATCAGGAGTAAATTCACAATCATGAGTTTGAAGAGTCCTCCTCCTGTCACGTTCGATTTAAAGGTCAGCTTTTCCCCTTTTTCGCTTTCGGCAGAGAGGTTATCCACCAGGTAATTAACCTGATCACGCCACCACCAGAACGCATAGATGCCCAGTGTAAAGATTGTCAGGAAGTATCCTTTCAGATTCAGGAAGAAGTAATCCGCGCCATCGCCTTCGTATTTGAATTTCAGATTGCCAAACCTCAGATGACTAAAGATGTAATTTCTCACGTTCATGCTGAGCCATGCCGCGTAAAAGCCCAGCGTAAGGATCGTAAACAAAAAGCCTTTGAGGAAAATGCTGTAAAGCTCGCCCAGTTTACCATGGTATCCGAGTCGAATCCCCCTCCAGAAGGTACGTGCCATCCGGTATTTATAGGTACCGTGAATGGCCAGGGGAATGATTCCCAGGAAACCGGCATAAAATAAAAGCACTCCCAGTTGCGGCATGTGAAGAACGACTACAAAAAAAAGAAGAAGGAGATATATCAGCACAAACAAGCCAATGGCTTTGATAAAGCCTTTAAACATTTCATTTCCGGTGCCCACAAAGCTGAACCGGCTTTTTGCAAATTCCGTGGAGGAATACAAGAACTGAAGTCTGCGTGCTTTGGCCCAGGGATGGTATAGTCCGAAGGTAATGGCGGTAAGCAAAAAGTTCAGCAGGAGTATTCCCAAATATTCACCTCCCGTTCCTTCATAGGATAAAGGGTATTTGAACGTGCTTACCGGCGTGTTTGTGTTTGCGCTGTTTTCTGGGTTGTTCATACGAAGAAGGGGTTAAGGGTTTGGCTCCCTGGAATAAATGATTGCTTGCTTTTATTCCCCGGAACTGATGGTTAAGGATTGCCTGTGGGATTAAATGTAATCCTTTATTTGAACACCAGCCCTAATAATTAGTATTCTGCGGGTTCGATTGAGCAAATGGTGTGTTTGGGGGGATGAATGGTTTTTTACCAAGATGCGGGATGAAATCGTTTCAGCACTATAAAAGGTCCATCGGATAATGGGTATGCGCCGGATTCCG
>DASYGQ010000385.1:0-7135 GCA_035999585.1 Bacteroidia bacterium
CGTAGCATTCAAAGCCCTATTCCGCAGAACTTTTGATGTAATCACTGCCACTTCGGCTGAAGAGGGCCGTGCTATGCTGAAAGAGCATACATTCAACATAATACTGACCGACCAGCGCATGCCGGGAACAACCGGTGTTGAATTCCTCGAATCTATTATTGCAGACTATCCGAATCCGATACGCATACTTATAACCGGTTATGCCGACATCCAGGCTGTCATTAATGCCATTAACAAAGGCCAGGTATTCAGATACATTACCAAACCCTGGGAAGAGACAGAGTTGAAAATTGTCCTTGAAAATGCCTATGAGGTTTATTCTCTTCGTGAGGCCAACCGCGAACTGACGGAGAAGCTAATGCTTGCCAATGAGCAGCTTGACTTCATGTTGAGACAAAAACTGATTTCCTGAGTTAACCTGCTCACTGGCTCCATAACGGACAAGAGCTTCCAGGATCACTTCTCCTTTTCCTGATATGCCTCGCTGGTATTCCCCGTAACCGCGGCTTAAACAGCACTTGCTTTTTTCTCAGGTAGTGTTTTTCCCTTTGCACAGGAAAAGTCTTTTCCAGTATTCTGGTTCCCGCACCCGATGATTTTCGTTTTGCATTCTTTAGCAAAGCATACTCCTCTTCCGCCAACTTCTGGTTTTTGTGACAGGGGCAATCGGGATTCAGCGCATCGTTTGCTGAATATACCCGGCGAGTACTGTCTCCATTCATTCTGCCAGCTGAAAGTGGGTTTGCTGCAAATAAGAGTGCGGCAAACAAAAGGATCAGGTAAGGCCTTGGCTTACTTTCAGTTCCTGCTCTAAAAATAATTCGTGCGTTCATCGTTACCTCCTTTAAAAATGGTTTGCTCAGATCACTGTTTTTTTTATCGTGATTTTGCCGGCGCTTTTCCAGCACTTTAATTCATTCGTGTAGTACAGATAAGCTGCCGATGCAGGTGATTCGTAAATACCGGGAAGTTCCGCTTTCAGATCCAGGTTTATTTCCTTGCTGGCCCTTGGAGCCATGCAGCGATAATAGATAGCCACATTGTTTCCTTTTATCTCATAATAATCAAACACCTTTTTCCCCTGGAGCTCTTTGAGCTGCCACGGCTGCACACTGAAACCTGCAGGTATCCCAATGAGGGTCATCGTGCTGGGAATCCCCTCCTCTTTTTTGTTTGTTACCTCAATCTGTAACCTCCGGGTCTCTCCGACATGAATAGCTTGATTGCTCATGTGCATCTGCAGTTCAACCGCACACCCTCCAGCACTTTCTGGAAGAGTTGTGCTCCAGTTGAGCGCAACTGAATATGGAAGCGCGGTTTTGGTGCCTGAAAATTTAACTCTAATCCGGTGCGAGCCTTCCGTTTTAAGCTCTGACTGAAGACCATTTATTGAAATGGCTTCATGTTCGCCGGCAGCATAAAAGCGCTCGCTTACTTTTTTCCCATCCAAATACACGGTAATCGTCCCCGATTCGTTTGTTTTTCTATTGTATTTGGCAAATGCAGTAAGTGCTTTCAGTGCCAGTATAGTACCTTGAGTATTGCCAAACTCACCGGAACCTGTTCGTGATTTTATCAAGAATTGCACTCCGTTGGATAGGACGACAGGGTTTTGTAAAGGTGACTTCAATAGGGCAAGAATAGCAAGCGAAGTTGTTTCGATGCTGAGAGATTTCCCGGTGGAACAAGTTACCGAATGCGTAAGACCCGTCCAACCTCCGTTGTTTTCTTCAAGCGTTATGAGCATATTCAAAGCCTGAATAGCCTTTTCCTTTTCATTCAGGTTACTTGCCGAACATGAAGCCAGCGCCAGTAGATAAGGGTCTTTGCTTTTCATTGCCGCGTTGAAACTGGTCTCAAATTCCTTCGTAATATTCTGAAAACCCGCTTCCGATAAAGCATACACTATATATGCATTCGTAATCGTTTCGCTGGCTCTTCCGAAAGCATCAGCCGCCTCATTGCTTCTCAGAAAGCCTCCCTTTCCATCCTTTCTGCTGTTCAGCCAGTCTATTGTCCTTTTCAGCATATCGGCATCGACTGCCTGTCCCACTTTTTTCATGTCGGTAAACTGCATGAGCCCATAGGCAGTAAGTGCCTCATGACCGGGGCTCGAACCAAACCATTCATAACCTTTTTCTTTGGTTTCAAAAGTCACCAGGCGTTTATAACCTTTATCGAGCAGGTTCCCGGCGAAGGCTAATGCCTTTTCATCAGTGCTTCCTGTCGACTTCAGATAGTCAAGTACCATAGCGTTCGGATACGAACTCATGGAGGTTTGTTCAAAACATCCGTAAGGCTCGCGAAGAATGCCTTCCACCCCTTTCATCAGATCGGAAACCACATTCGGAAATGCTGTCAGGTGGGCATCCACAGATCCATCAATGATATTATGCATTTCAAAAGTATATTCCTTGTCTGTTTCCTGTCCTGAAAAAGCAACACTTACCGGAAAGCCTCTGGGTGCAATCTTTATTTTCTGTGTAAATGCATCGCCCAATCCACATGCTTTGAATGAAATGGCCATCTCGCCAGTTCCGGTTTTATCCATTACCAGATAATCGAGATAAATGGTCTTGCTTTTTCCTGGCATCAAAGTCTGAACATCCTGAACACCTTCCATTTCTTTCAACCCTTCTGGCGCATGAATGCTCAAGGTCCCGCCAATGGGGCTATTTGTATTATTGCTCAGGGTGAGTGGAATGGAAATCCGGTCACCTGTTGCTACTTCTACCGGCACCTTCACATTCATTGCAAAAGGAAGTTGTGTAAAAAATGTTTTCTCCTGTCTGCCTGGCATTCCATCACTGGCTATCCCTTCTGCAGTCGCTCTGAATGATGTGATGTCATCCGAAGCATAAAATTCGATTTCCTTTTTCCCGCTTTTGTCCACCTCCACATCAGCATTCCAATAAATTGTATTTCTGAAATCCGTGCGCTCTTCAACCTGCTCCGGCTTGTTATATACAGGCACAGGAAACTGACGGGCGCGGTAATAACCCTCAACAGCCTGAACAGCCGGGCTTGCTGTAGCATTGACATTGAAAGCCGCCATCCGGTAATCAGCCACAAGTCCGGTTCCAGCGTTTACTTTTACTACCTTCTTTTGCTCGGAATCATTTTTATGTGCCGGGCTCATGTCGTCGGGTTTTGCTTTGTTTTCTTCGTTCCTGGCTCGCAATTGCTTCTTACCAACCATCACATTGCGCTCTTTCACAGGCATTGCATCTCCCTCAGCCACCATCATTCTGTTATCCATAGCCATTCCTGGTAATGGAACCGGGGCTCCTCCTGGAGAGGACATCGGATAGTCGTATCGTTCGTTATACTTGCTGTCGTAGAGATAAACAACGACATTCTGATCATATTGCGAGATGCTTTGAACTTGCGTTCTATAGTCTTGGGCACTATATGTGATGATGGTCGGCACAGATAAATCCAGTTTATTGAAAATAAATCTGCCATTCTCATCCGTCTGATATTCCATGCCGTTATTGAGTTTGATACGGGCGTTAACAACAGGCTTCCTGTTTTGTGCATCGACAATCATACCTGCAACAATGGAACGTTCTCCAGGCCATAAAACAGAGGGAGTGGTCTCAGCAAGGACTTTCTCCCACGTAAAACGCCTCCAGCCAGATGTCATTAGCAAATAATCAAGCGCTTGCTCACTTTTTTCTTCCTTTGTGTTGAAATAAAATGCGGGGTCCTCCACCTTTCCCTGAAGATCCTGCTCCAATAAAAGCTGGCTCAGGAGATTACCCGACTTATCATCTGCAAAAGAAAGGAGCTGGTCGTTCACCACGGCAAGCGATAGGTTTGCCGGCATTGGCAGCCCACGATCATCTTTCACATGCAATGTCATTCTCACCTTCTCCCGTGGAAGATATTTGTCTTTGTCAGTATCAATACTGATATGCAGTTGCTTGTCTCTATTCACAAATACAAGGCGTTCTGAACGAGCAATGCCTTTTGAATCAAAAAGTGTGATCTGAGCAACTCCTATGGGAAGAAGGCTGGTTGAAAGAACAATGCGGTTTTTACCGGGTTTTGCATTTAGCACAGTTGTGTAATAAATTTTGCCTCTTACCTGTGCAACCAATGAAAGTTCCTCCTGCTCCGAAGTGGTAACGGCAAGGTTCAGTTCTTCTTCTTTGCAGCGTTCAACGCTCATGACATATCCCCTTTGTAATGCCTCTGGAATGGGAAATGATTCCGCAATTCCTTCTGGCTTTGTTATGTGTACATGGTAGCTTTCTCCTTTGCGGGGAAGCAAGCTGAATGAGCCCATTCCCTCATGATAACTGTAAAATTTGGTTATCGCATTGTTTTTAGCATCCTGAACTTCTCCTTCAATATCCACTGGCTTGCCGAATTCATTTAATCCACGGAAGGCAACATTACTTTCAATGCCTTCAACAAGATCACCTCCTTCAGGAAAAACGCTGAATTGGATGTGGTTTCTTACAATGGGTATTGACCGGGAGATGCTTTCCGTATTTCCCTTATAATCAATCATGATATTCAACAATCCGTCGCTTGTATTCAAATGCGGGGGCAGCTTGAATACAATATATTTCACCCCTTCATTATCTGTAGTCCCTTCCTTTTCAATGTATTTTTCTCCATCCAGGTTAGCACTGAATTTGATTTTATAGTCCGACAGCGGCTGATTTTCATTTGTTTGCAAATCCAGTTTTGCCACAACCTCGTCTCCGGGTCCAAATGCCTTCTTTTCAAAATCAATCTTCATTTTGAGATTAGGAAGAACCACATCCTGAACCTGAATATCTTTGAGGAATGTGTTACTGTCGTTTTCATTTTTCATCCAATTGGTATAGGCTTTAATTTTATACAATCCTCCTAAAGCCTCTTTATCGAGACCAAAATCCCCTCTCGCTACCCCATCTTTCGCGATGAGGGTAAGTGATTTTTCTGTCGTCCCTTTGGGATTCAGTAATTCAACGTGAACAATATCACTTTTCGTTGAGGCTTTCAGGCTTTGCCCGTCACGAACAAATGCAGAGAACCAGATTGTTTCTCCGGGTTCATAAAAAGTTTTATCAAAAGACACATAAAGCCTGTCCTCCGGAATCAGGTCATTGAAAGATTGAGTTTTCTTTTTCAATTGACGGATAAATTCATTTTCAGACTGCGCTGTAAAATAAGCTGCAGGAGTCATCCATGCCACTATTGTCACAAGCGTAAAGCTTATCAAGGCAAGGAGTGTTTTTTTTCGGAAGTTTGCTGTTTTCATAGCTCTGTGTTTTTTGTCTTTCGACCTGATTTATCACAGAGATGCATATGGAACAGCAATTCCATAATGACTAGCTTTTTTTAAAAAGGGGGGTGAGGGAGTTTGTTATACTGCCGGAACGAGTGGGCTAATCGAATTGAGATGGTTAGCCAGTACCGCTCCCATAGTGAAACAGCCCTGAAGAAGATATCCGCCTGTCGGGGCATCCCAATCGAGCATTTCACCAATAGCATAATGGCCAGGAAGTTTCCTGAGCTGGAATTTGTTGTCTATTTCATCCAGTGAAATCCCCCCTGCTGTGGATATGGCTTCATCGAGGGGGGCTACGTGTACAATATTCAATGGAAAAGCTTTGATGCAGGTGCTCAGGCGCATGGGATCCATAAACACTTCTTTGTCAAGTACGTTTTTAAGCAGTGCCATTTTTATTTCATCAAACCTCAATTGATCCTGGAGGTGTTTTGTCCAGGATTTAGTGCCTCTCGAATTGCTCAGTTTCCGATGAATTTCCGTTAAAGAAAACTCCGGCTTCAGGTCGATTTCCAGATTTGCCTTTCCTGTCTTTTTTATTTGCTCTCTTATTTCGGGACTTAAGGCATAGACAACTCCCCCTTCGAGCCCGAATTTCGTAATCACCACTTCTCCTTTTTTTCGCTTTCCCAAACAGGAAATTTCGATGTTTTTAAGGGCTTTTCCTTCAGTTAATGCAAGGAAGCTGGCTGGCCAATCGATTTTCACAGCGCTATTTGACGGTGCAAAAGGTTGCACATTTATCCCTTTTTCCTCAAATGCTTTACTCCAAAGTCCGTCCGATCCGGTAATCTTCCAGCTGGATCCTCCCAATGCAAAAACAACGATATCCGCTTTGACGAGATGCCGTTGTCCTTCACAATCAAAGATCAAACCCATGTCTTTATCCCAACCCAGCCAGGTTTGTTTCATCTGAAACGTTACTTTTTTACTTTTAACCACTGTAAGTATTGCATTCAGCACCTGAATGGGTTTTATTTCCTTTTCAGGAAAAATCCGTTTGCTGCTGCCCTCAAAAGTCTGAATCCCTATCGAATGGAGCCAGTCTATCAGGTCCTGGTTTGAAAATTCGGCAAGCAAAGGCTCAAATAAAGCAGTGGGAGTGTATTTACGGACAAATTCAGCAAGCGGCTCAGAATGAGTCAGGTTAAAACCTCCCTGGCCTGCCACTAAAAACTTTCGGGCAGTCGCTTGATTTTTTTCATACACTGTTACATCAAACAGGTGTCCATCCAATTTTGCTGAGAGCATCAAAGCCGAAGGCCCACTTCCAATAATTGCAACAGCTTTCTTCATTTTATCCGATCTATCCGGTTCCGGGAAAGTTGTTGTTTATTTTTTTTCGATGTCTGAGAGAGATGCCGGAGAGCCGGTCTTACAGCCAGGAGGGTTCATTTTCTTCAATGGGTGATAATGAAATGTGATTTCGAGCCCCTCGACATCAAAAATGCCAAGATCGTTAACAGGGAGGAGCACTATTTTATTGCCTGACTGATGATTTGTAATAACAACAGCTGTACCACATCCGGAGGCCTGATAGGCATGGGTAACCGTTCCACTCGTCTTGGATGGTGGTGTAGCGTCTGTTTTTGCAGGTACCGGCTCCGTATTCCTGTGCGTAGATTTACATCCAATGGAGATAAAAAGCAGCAAGCTGCAGGAAATGGAAATTACTTTTATAAGTGTCTGTTTCACAACGCAAGTTAAAAATGTTTTTTGTTTTTGTATTTAAAAGCAACAATAAAACAGCAGCCTGCAAAAGGGAGACATTCTTCAATGGTTCAAGCTGCAGACCTGAATTGCAAAAACACGCATTCGTGCTGAAAGGGCCGAGAAAGAGTGGGATTG
>DASYGQ010000403.1:0-18305 GCA_035999585.1 Bacteroidia bacterium
CTTTGACGTAAAGAGTGAAATCACGTCTTTATACTTAGGTTAAATCTACGTACATGGTAAGAGATGAAAGAAGAGAAGAATCACCCGCATTTTTTTATCTTTGGTTTCCCAAAGCAAAAACCTATGACAGGCATTACGAAAGATAAAACAGGCATTCTGAAACTGAACAATTACGCACTCGGTAAATGGCAGGCTGGAGAAGGCGAGGGGGTAACTCTGTTCAATGCCATCACGGGCGATTCAGTGGCCACAGCTTCAAGCAAAGGCCTTGACTTCGGCGCTATGTGCGAATATGCCCGCAAGGTTGGCGGCCCGAAACTCCGTAAAATGACTTTTCACGAGCGTGGACGCATGCTCAAAGCCCTGGCTCTTCATCTTATGGAGAAAAAGGAGATATTCTATAAAATAAGCTGGGCCACAGGTGCAACCCGCACAGACAGCTGGGTGGATATTGAAGGCGGAATCGGGAACCTGTTTGCTTATGCAAGTCTGCGGCGCCAGTTTCCTGACGAATCATTTTGCCTGGAAGGTGATGTGGCTAAACTCTCGAAAAACGGAACCTTCATCGGGCATCACATCTGCGTTCCGAGGGAAGGGGTAGCCATACACATCAATGCCTTCAACTTTCCGGTTTGGGGGATGCTCGAAAAAGTGGCGGTTAACTGGTTGGCTGGTGTTCCCGCTATTGTAAAACCGGCCACAGTAACTTCCTTTCTTACGGAAGCTGTTGCGAAAGAAATGATTGCCTCCGGGATTCTACCTGAAGGAGCTCTTCAGATTGTGTGTGGGTCAGCCAATGGTATTCTTGATCATGTACAAAGCCAGGATGTCGTCACCTTCACCGGCTCGGCTTCAACCGGGAAAATGCTCAAGTCGCACCCCCGTTTACTCGAAGAAGCTGTTCATTTCAACATGGAAGCTGACTCGCTCAACTGCTCGGTTTTAGGAAGCGATGCAAAACCCGGCAGCCCGGAATTTGAAATATTTATCAAAGAGGTTCAGAGGGAAATGACCACCAAGGCAGGGCAAAAATGTACCGCCGTTCGGAGGATCCTGGTTCCTGAAAGTATGGTGGAAGATGTGCAGATCGCGCTGGGAAAACGTTTGGCATCAACCAGCATCGGTGATCCGAATGTGGAAGGTGTGAGAATGGGAGCTCTTGCCGGCATGGCCCAACTGAAAGAAGTACGGGAGAAAGTGCAATTGCTCTCCAAAAGCCAGAAAATAGTGTTCGGCGATCTTGATAACTTCACCGTAACCGGTGCAGATAAGAACAAAGGAGCTTTTATGTCGCCCATTCTCTTTCTGAATGAAAATCCTTTCCGTGATACAGATGTACATAATGTAGAAGCATTCGGGCCCGTCAGTACGATTATGCCTTATAAGAACATCGATGAAGCCATCGAACTCGCCAAAATGGGTAAAGGCTCGCTGGTCAGTTCCATTATAACAGCCGACGACCGCATTGCCAAACAATATGTGCTTGGAGCAGCATCCATGCACGGCCGGATCCTGGTGCTGAATGCCGATTGTGTCAAGGAAAGCACCGGCCATGGCTCCCCCATGCCCATGCTCGTGCACGGTGGACCTGGCAGGGCCGGAGGAGGTGAAGAAATGGGTGGAAAACGAGGCGTGTTTCATTACCTGCAACGCACTGCTATTCAGGGCTCTCCGACAAGCCTGGGCAATATCACCAATCAGTACCAGTACGGCGGAAAATACATCGAAAAAGAGATTCATCCGTTCAAACGATATTTTGAAGAGTTGGAGATCGGGGAAACTCTCATTACTGCCAAACATACTGTGAGTGAGGCAGATATAGTAAATTTTGCCAATGTGAGTGGCGATAATTTCTACGCTCATATGGATGCCACCTCCCTGGAGGGCACCATTTTCACAGGACGGGTTGCACACGGTTATTTTGTCCTTAGCAAAGCAGCAGGACTCTTTGTGGATGCTAAAAAAGGACCGGTCCTGCTGAATTATGGTCTTGAGGAATGCCGCTTCACCAAACCGGTTTATCCAGGCATGACAATCGGGGTACGCTTTACCTGCAAGGAAAAAGTGGACACCGAAAAGAAGCTTCCGGAGGATATTGCCAAAGGGATCGTGAAATGGCTGGTAGATGTGTATGATGAAACAGGTGAAACGGTTGCCATTGCTACCATTCTGACCATGGTGCAGAAGAAAATTCAGGACTGAACCATCTGAAGCGGGGGAAAGATATGAGGTGATTGACCCCGGAAAGGGCCGAATTAGGTCTTTTCTTTTCCCCTCAGACAAGAATTTTAAAGTTTTTTATTTTTCTGCCTCCTCAAAAAGCAGTTTCGGCTCCTTCCAGACCTGATTCATCTAAAGTTTTTCAACAATTCTAGTTTGTTGAGTCTCAGTTGTATAAATACCGCTGTGTTCATAATTATTTTCCGTAACTTTGATATCCCAAACAAACAGAGGCCATGTACGAATCACTCAAACGTTTTGAACAAAAGTATGCCCACCTTAAAAAGTTGGGTTTCCGTATTAACGGACTGGTAATGATTGATCCCAAGCGCAAGTCGCATGCGATTGATGTGAGCCGGCCTCTTATTTTTGACAGCCGTTTGATCCCGAAGAAATTCGAAGGCCTTCCGGTTAAGAGCAAGATCTACGGAGAACTCCCTAAAGAGTTCAACGTGAACCGCGAGAAACGTGAATATGTTTGGGCTCCCGAGCGCTTTGAGAAATATGTGGATCGCTGCGGTGCCGAGATCAAAAAAATGCTCAATAACCCGGCAATGAACAGAAACGAAATGCTTTCCGCTCTTTGTTTCGGAAACTTCGAAGAGCACAAAGTGAAATATCAATTGCTGATTGAACAAGGAAAATTCGCCGCTTATAACGGTAACTGATTCAGCCGGTTTATATCAAATTATCTCAGGCACCCGATCAAACGGGTGCTTTTTGTTTATAGGTAAACGGTATAAATAGCCATATTCAGTCTTCTGCAATTGAAGCGGAAAATATTACTTTAGCGTTCCTTAATTTAACAAACTCATGACAGAAGCAGGTAACGTAACCTCGGCCCATAAAGACGGCATCAGCACGATTTCTTTTTTCCACCCTCAGAGCAATTCCCTGCCTGGTGCCCTGCTTCGCAAGGTTGCCCAGGAAATTACCCGTGCCGGAGAAGATGAACAGGTGAAAGTGATTGTTCTTAAAAGTGAAGGGGATAAAACATTTTGTGCCGGAGCCTCTTTTGATGAACTGATGTCCATCGGTAATTTAGAAGCCGGAAAACATTTTTTCTCGGGTTTTGCTGCTGTGATCAATGCAATTCGCAAAGCCCCCAAGTTTGTAATTGTGCGGGTGCAGGGCAAAGCGGTTGGCGGCGGAGTTGGCATTGCATGCGCAGGTGATTATACGCTGGCTACAGATTTAGCTGCAGTTAAACTGAGCGAGTTGGCAGTGGGAATTGGTCCTTTTGTGGTGGGCCCTGCTGTTGAGCGCAAAACAGGAAATTCTGCATTTACCCATATGACCATCAATGCTACAGAATGGCAAAGTGCATCCTGGGCACGCGAAAAAGGAATGTATATGGAAACTCATCCGGATGTTGCCAGCCTTGATTCAGCTGTTCAGGGACTGGCTACGCGCCTCGCACAATCAAGCCCTGAAGCGATGCGCATGCTCAAAAAAGTGCTATGGGAAGGTACAGAACACTGGGATACATTGCTGACTGAAAGGGCTGAGATGAGCGGGAAGCTTGTGCTGACGGAGTTCAGCAAGAATGCGATTAATAAATTTAAGGCGAAAGGATGAAGAAGAGGGATTTCCAATCTTGAACCCGAACGCCAAATAAAACAAAAAAAAGGCCAATCCATCCCGATTGGCCTTTTTTGTATAATAAACTAATTCTCAACCGGCAAATACGCATATTTCTTTCCATAGTAAAGCATCTGCTCCACGAAATCCATTGGATATTCGATTTTGATATCGGTAATCTTTTCTCCGTCCATAACAGGTGTTAGCTGTGCCTGGATAAAGCCGGCATAAGGGGCAATGTTCAGCTTCTTGTAACGTTCAAGTACTTCCTTGTGAAGAGCAGGATCCACTTTAACACCATAGTTCTCCACGAGTGCATGTGCCGCTTTGTAATCGCCTTCTGATTTGATCCTTTGTATCTCACGCAGGAGTTCACCAAAAAGAACGCGCAACTTACTATAGTCATTCACCACAAAAAAGGTCTTGCCTTCTTTTGTTTTGCGTTCAATCACATTCTCTTTCCTGCCTTTGTCAAACGCCCAGGCTGCAATGAGCTGACGGTTCCGCATGTGTGCTTCTTCCAGATTGTCGCCCTGCTTCAGACGGGAAAGCTGAACCATCATTCCTTTGGTTATATACTCATCGTAAGCGGCTTTTCCGTAGTCAAGCGATTTCATGACTCCGATGTCTATCATCTTCTGATCCATCAGATAATAAAGGGCTACAAGATCGGCACGGGCTTCCTCGAGTGTGCTCGCATAATTCTTCAGCGTCACATTCGGTTGGGCGACACCTGCATTGATCTGTCCGGATGCATGTCCGATAACCTCATGCATGTCGGTATGAAGACGATCAGCATAAGGTGCCAGGTTTTTGACACGTGCTTTGATTTCGTCGTTGAAATAAAATTCATCCACAACCCCGCCACCGGCCGCTTTTTCCAGGGCTTCAACGATATTGCCCAGATTTACCGATTTGGAACCATGCTGCTCACGAATCCATTCGTTGTTGGGGAGGTTTATGCCGATTGGAGTGGAAGGAGCAGCATCGCCCGATTCTACTACAATGGTTATAACCTTGGCGGTAATGCCTTTCACGTTTTTCTTTTTGTGAGCAGGCATCAGCGGACTGTTATCTTCAAACCACTGAGCATTGGAGCCAATGGTATTGATGCGTTTGCTGGCTTCCATGTCTTTGATGGAAACAGAGGATTCATAGGATCCTTTGAATCCGAGCGGGTCGTTATACACTTCGATAAAGCCGTTGACCACATCCACTGTTGAGTTCACGTCTTTCACCCAGGCGATGTTGTATTCATCAAAATCTTTCAGGCTTCCGGTTTTATAAAAAGTCACAAGTTTGTCGAGCGCATCTTTCTGCTCGGCGTTTTCAGCTACTGTACTCGCTTTCTCTAACCAGTAAACCATTTTCGAGATAGCAGCATTATACATGCCACCGACCATCCACTTCTTTTCAGTTAGAGCGCCGTTTTCCTTAACCACCTTCGAGTTGAGGCCTGTCATCACAGGTGTTTTGGAATCCTTGTCTGTTGCATTGTCATAGTATTGTTGTACTTCTGCCTGAGTCACGCCTTCGTAAAAGTTAACTGCGGAAGATTCCACAAGGTCTTTTTTCGGGTCGAGGTTTACTTTTTTGGGTGCAATGGAAGGGTCAAACAAAATGGGGCTCAGACGTGCAATGAAGGCATCGGTGTTTTCACCCGTATGAAGCGGAAGTCCTGCTGCATCTGAGTTTTTGACAAGAGACGCAAAATACTCCCGGCTGAAATCGGGTTGAAATTTATCCTTTGAATAATGATGGTGAATCCCATTTGAAAACCAGACACGTTTGGCATAAACAAGAAAGTGCTTGTAATCATCCGTGTTTTTATCGCCACGGTAAGAACCAACGATGTCTTCCAAGGTCTTGCGTATGGTCAGGTTGTACTTGTAGTTCTGGTCGTAATAAATGTCGCGCCCGCAAAGAGCAGCTTCGTAGAGGTAGTAAACAAGTTCTTTCTGCTTTAGCGAAAGGGACTTGAAACCGGGAACCTGATAGCGCAGAATCCGGATATCGGCAAACTGCTCGGTTTGGTATTTGAAATTGGGATCATCTGTATCGTTCACGCTGGAAGTGTCTTTGGTATTAATGTTTTCTGTTTGGGAGGAATGGTTTCCACAGGAGAAAAACAACAAGGCTGAAAGGCAAAGGGAATAAAAAGTATATGGCTTCATTTTCGTTTTTTAGATCAGGCGCAAAGATTGGCATAAAAAGGATAAAAAAATAGCCCTCTCACATACTTCAGAAATGATTTTGTTTTAGTCTCCTGAAAGAATGAGAGATGGAATTATATTTCGATTTTTTAACTAATGCAATATATTGTATTGATTTATTGAATATATTGGGAATAATAAATTAATATTTGTAAGTTTATCATGCATTTAATTCTGACTTCTCCTATGGCCGGTAATGCTGTTAATACTCAAAGAAAGATTCAATCAGTTCTTTCGGAAGACATCCTTCTGAAAGCTTATGAACTGATGTGCACCGCTAAGTCAATGTCGGAACTTTATGAAGCCAATAAAGAGGTCACAGCCAAATATGTACATGCGACTTCCCGCGGACATGAGGCCGTGCAACTTGCTCTTGGCCTGCAACTAAAACCCCAGGATTATCTTTCCGCTTATTATCGGGATGACAGCATCCTGCTCGGGATAGGCATGAAACCCGGAGAACTTATGCTCCAGCTCCTGGGCAAGCGCGACGATCCTTTTTCAGGTGGACGTACTTACTACTCACATCCCAGTCTGAGACGCGATGATATGCCTCAAATTCCCATGCAAAGCTCCGCAACGGGGATGCAAGCCATTCCTACAACGGGAATTGCAATGGGTGTTCAATACCGCGAAAAAACAGGAATGGATGATGACAAGCGGATCGACAAGCCTGTTGTTGTCTGCTCACTCGGCGATGCTTCCATAACAGAGGGAGAAGTAGCCGAAGCCTTTCAGATGGCCGTGCTAAAAAAGTTACCGATCCTGTATCTCGTACAGGATAATGAATGGGACATCTCCGCTAATGCAAAAGAAATAAGAGCCCAGGATGCCAGTGAATACGCCCGCGGGTTCAAAGGCCTGGAAGTACGAACCATTAACGGAAGTGATTTCATCAAATCCTACGAAACCATTCGCGATGTGCTTGCTCTCATCCGCAAAGAGCGTCGCCCTTTCCTGATACATGCTAAAGTTCCTCTTCTGAACCATCACACCTCCGGTGTGCGCAAGGAATGGTATCGCGACGATCTCGAAGAAGCCGCCAAACGCGATCCTTTTCCCATGCTCCGCAACCAGATGCTGGTGAGTGGTTTTGAAACACAGGAACTCAATGCCATTGAAAGCAGAGCAAAATCTTCCGTGGAAGAACAATATCAGAACGCACTGAAAGCTGAAGATCCCAGACCGGAAGATCTGTTTTTGCATGATTTCGCACCAACACCCATCACCGAAGAAAAAGGAGTACGGGCACCTAAAGGCAAACAACCCACCGTTATGGTTGACTCTGCTCTTTTTGCAATCCGCGAATTGATGGAGAAGCATAAGGAATGCCTGCTCTACGGGCAGGATGTCGGTGGTCGTTTGGGTGGTGTGTTCCGGGAAGCAGCCACGTTGGCTCAGCAATTCGGAGACAACCGGGTTTTTAATACCCCGATCATGGAAGCTTTTATCATCGGTTCTACGGTTGGAATGAGCGCTGCCGGACTGAAACCCATCGTGGAGGTCCAGTTTGCCGATTATATCTGGCCGGGTCTCAATCAACTGTTCACCGAAGTCAGCCGCTCCTGTTACCTGAGCAATGGCAAATGGCCGGTCAGTTGCATCATTCGTGTTCCTATTGGAGCTTACGGTAGCGGTGGCCCTTATCATTCATCCAGTGTGGAAAGTGTGGTTGCGAATATCAGAGGAGTTAAAATTGCATATCCTTCCACAGGTGCCGACCTGAAAGGCTTGATGAAGGCGGCTTATTACGATCCAAATCCGGTTGTCATTTTTGAACACAAAGGACTTTACTGGAGCAAAATCAAAGGCACCGAAGATGCCAAAACCATTGAACCGGATGAAGATTACGTTATTCCTTTCGGAAAAGCCCGCCTTGTTCAGGAGGCAAATGTTACTGCTGAAAAAAACACATTGACAGTCATTACTTATGGTATGGGCGTGTATTGGGCAAAAAATGCAGCGAAAGCCTTTCCTGATCAGGTCGAGATAATTGATCTCCGAACACTCAATCCCATTGATGAGGAAGCGGTGCTCTCATCGGTTATAAAACACAGCCGTTGCATCGTTCTTACCGAGGAGCCGGCGAATAACAGCTTTGCTCAGGCCCTGGCTGGAAGAATTTCTGAAAAATGTTTCGGCCAGCTCGATGCACCCGTTCGCGTACTCGGCTCTGAAAATCTGCCGGCGATACCGCTGAACTCTACCCTCGAAGCCCGTATGCTTCCCAATGCCGATAAGGTTGCCATACTGATGAAAGAAGTGTTGGACTATTGAAACAGCATTCCACCAGATCCATTCCTTTCTTCATTCCGTATATCTGTTAAAGGGAATGAAAAAAGGAACCGCAGCTTTTGTGTTTTGTCTGCTGATCGGGAATGCCGCCCACAGTCAACAGGCAGACTCTGCAACGAGCCGTGTTTCCCAAACAGGTTTTATTTCTCACCGGTACGACAATGATTTTTTTAGTGCAACCGACATCTACTACACACAGGGTATCCGCTACGAATTGGTATTGCCGGTATTCACTAAATCTCCCCTTACTTCAGTCCTGATCCGATTAAGCCAGGGAGTCTTGTACAATGGCATTACGGTTGAACAGGATTGTTTCACACCTTCCAGTATCCGTCGTGATACGGTATTCACGGGTGACAGGCCTTTTGCTGCCGTGGCATTTGCAGGTGAGTTTCTTGTTTCCAATGACAATATTCACAAACAAAAACTGACATCTGAAGTGGATATCGGCGCCATGGGACCTTGTGCAAAGTGTGAGGAAGAACAGAAAGGCATTCATCGTATGCTGGTAAATATTCAGCCTCTTGGCTGGCAGTTTCAGATACGGCAGGACCTTGTACTGACTTACTCGCTGTCATACGACAAAGCCTTGCTTTCCAAAAAATACATTGAACTGATGATGCAGTCGAACCTGACCGCCGGTACCTTGTATGATAAAGCCTGGGCCGGACTGCAAATCCGTTCCGGGAAAATGTGTTCCTGGTTTGAAGTGTTTGGGCCCGGTGAAACGGAGGAAACAAAGAAATGGCAGCTTTGGGGTTTTGCAAGCGGCAGAATCCAGAGCACGGCTTATGATGCAACGATGCAGGGCGGTATGTTTGACAGGAACAATATTTACACCATGCAGCATATTCAAAATGGCGTCTGTTATGCTCAATACGGGATTGTTTTCGCCTGGAAGAAATTCAGTCTGGAATACTCCAAGATTCTGATCACACCCGAATTCAAAGGAGGCATGGCCCATGGTTGGGGACATTGCGATATAAGAGTCGCCTTCTGAAATTCCGAATGGAGAAGGCGATACTGATTTTCTCGCGCTGGATTTTTCTTACATTCGCTCATGGAAAAATCAACTGCATTTGAAATCCGCGAAATGCATTCCTATGAGGAAATGCTTGAACGCTACGAGATATTGACTCAACTTAACCCTCAACTGAAAAAAGAAGACTATGCCCGTATGCTGCATGATATGCTGGCACATGGCTACCGTCAGGTGGCCGTGTTTGATGGGAAACAATGCATCGGTGTTTCCGGCTTCTGGATCAGTACCAAGTTGTATTGCGATAAATACGTGGAACTAGACAATGTGATAATTGATGCGGCTTACCGTTCAAAAGGTGTGGGTAAACTCATGTGCGACTGGATTGTGGAGGAAGGGAAAAGACTTGGCTGTATCACAGCCCTGCTCGATGCATACGTTGAAAACAGCAATGGCCACCGTTTCTATTTCCGTGAAGGCTACGTGATCAAAGGCTTTCATTTTTTGAAGAAGCTAATTTAAAGGACCACTCACCATCCACTTGAATATTGGATACCCTCCTTATGCCCCGGTCAAAAAATCAAAAAAATAACCAATATTCAATGCTCAATTCTCAATGTTCAATAGAAACATATTTGAGAATTGAATATTGAGAATTGAGTATTGATCATTCCCTTTTTCTAGTTGAATATTTACCTCTCCATCAGCAAATCCACATATCCTTTCAGGCGCTCCTTGTTATGTCGTGCAAAGTGCCTGTATTGAGCCTGAAAATCAATGTGGTATTCCGAAAGCATTACGTAACAATCGAGATACCCTGCCTGCTGCATCCGGCGTGCGAAAGGAAACTTGTCGGGATCGGTTTTGGAAAGCATGTACTCCCAGGAGAAAACTTCGGCATAATGTGATTGTGTGAGATCATTCTTTTTCACAATGACTCCGTCCTTATTGCAATACTTCTCGATGAGTGAAAACCCATTGATGTATTCCATCCAGTCGCGGTCTCCTTTTTCATTCAGAGGCTGATCGCCCATGATATTGGGAAATACGACACGCTCCATCCAATGCCGGTCGAACGGCTTGTGCATGGCTTCAGAAATGTAGGTAAGCTTGTTAAAGAGGCTGGCATCCGGATATAGCAGGAGAGCTTCTATCACTTCTTTCTGTGCATCTTCATAAGCCTGCATTTTACACAAGGCATCCACCAGATATTTGCGGGGCTCCTGAACTTTGGGGTGCTGGCAAACAAGCTTACGGAAACAATGGCACGCAAAAACATAATTCTGTTGATTCATATATGCATCACCCAGAAACAAACGGGCCTTGTAAAACGCGGTATCTAGGTTGGCGGCTTTCTGATAATGAAGAATGGCATCGCTGAAATTTTGTTTCTCATAGGCCTCTGTGCCTTCCCTGAACTCATGCAATGCATTTGGGTTGTCAGAGGAGTCGGAAAGGACAGGATCCACCAGGAAGCGCCGGAGCAGGAGGGAGGGGAGTTCGGCCTGTGGGCATTTTAGAGTTGCTTCACGCCATGTGTTTAGGGCTCTTTGTAAATAGATGCTGGAGGGGAGCCGGCTGTTAAGCATGGAGGCCAGCTTCTCGCCCGAAGAGTCATACGGAAAGGGAAGGCCGGTCAGACTGTCCAGTCCGCTTAGCGGACGAACGGAGAAATAGGGGTCATTGTCGTGCAGGCGGTAATAGCGCAGGATCTGTATTCTGGATAGCAGATCCCATGCTGTTGGCAAGCCCGGGTATTTTTTACAGAGAGGTGTTGCGAGCTTTTCGGCTGCATCGTATTCCTGGCTTTCATACCTTCTTTCAGCTTTATCGAACCTGCGTGTGTCCCGTCTGCTCATCTGTGCCCCAAGTGTGGTTGCACCCAGTAGCAGCGATGCAAACAGAAAAAAGGAAATGGGATGAATTTTCATCAGAAGCCTTATGTGTATACAAGATAGGGGGTTTTGAATTTATTTGAAAGAAATTTCATACATTCTGGAGGCACTTATTGTTAAGATGAGCTCTGGAGCATGATCATATGCCCTTTATGACTGAAAACGCAGCAGGTATTCAACAGTTTGCTAACTTTACTTCTGATGTTTCCCGGTCGCTGTTTCTTTCTCCTTGCATTCCTGTTTTCTTCGCTTTTTTCCTTTTCCGGATTGGCGCAGGAAGAAATTTACATCAAAGGAAGAGTGACGGAATACGGTACCAATGATGGTATGCCTTATGTCAATATATATTTCAGCGGCACACTTTCCGGAACCAGTACCGATTTTGAAGGATACTATACCCTTAAAACAACCGACTGGCACGATTCACTCACCGCCCGTTACCTGGGTTATAAACCTAAAAGCAAGAAAATAAAACGGTCGGGCAATCTGCAGACAATCGATTTTCAGCTCGTCAGGGATTCCCGTATCCTGGAAGGAGTTGTCATTCACCCTGGAATTAACCCTGCCATACGCATTATCCAGAATGTGATAGATAATAAAAAGAAGTACGACAAGGAAAGCCTTGAACGCATTCATTACAAAAGTTATACGAAAACCGAAGCCGACGTCGATAACATGACGAAGAAGATCCGGAAATGGAAAATCCTGAAGCCGATTGTAACCATGTATGACAGCATGGATGTGATGGCCGGAGAAAGCAAAGCAAACCTGCCTGTTTATTTCAGTGAGGTGGTTTCAGAAGTCTATTATCAGAAAGAGCCACGGAAGAAACGTGAGAATGTCAAGGCTGTGCGTATGAATTTTGTAGGAAAAAAAGATGCAAGCGCCGCCTCTCAGCTGACAGGCTCGGATTTCGATAATTATAATTTTTACGGCGACAACGTAGAGGTGCTGAAGAAACCATTCCTTTCTCCTATCGCTGGCAATGCCATGGTGTTTTATCATTATTATCTGGTCGATAGTATGCAGATAGGACCGGATAAATGTTACAAGATCAATGTCGTTCCCAAGAACATACACGATGCAGCTTTCAAAGGGTATCTCTGGGTTGCCGACAGCAGCTGGGCCATCCGCCAGCTGGATCTGGAAATACCCAAAGAAGCCAATTTCAATCTGGTGGAACGCGTGCATATCCAGCAGGAACTCATGCCCACCAGCGCTGGTCCCTGGATGCCTGCTAAGACCAGAATTCTGATTGATTACATCGATATCACAGATAATTTCGTGAGCATGGTTCTGAAGATTTATCAGAACTCATCGGAATACAATGTAAATGACGATCCCAAACCGCCAGCCTTCTTTGAAAAGCTAACCGATTTTGCCGAAGATGCCCTGTTAAAGAAACCCAGTTACTGGGATTCACTGCGGCCCGAAAGACTCAGTCGCCTGGAAGAAATGAATTACCAGGTTATTGATACCGTGCGCCAGATTCCTG
Organism: Bacteroidia bacterium; assembly: GCA_035999585.1. Taxonomy (GTDB): domain Bacteria; phylum Bacteroidota; class Bacteroidia; order Palsa-965; family Palsa-965; genus Palsa-965. The sequence continues at coordinate 12,679 of DASYGQ010000403.1, forward strand.
TTGTTAAAGGAATGGTAAATACCTTGTATTTTCTGTTCATGGGATATTATACAATAGGACCATTTGATTTTGGACATTACATCAATCTATATTCCTACAACAATTATGAAGGCAGCAGAATTCGATTGGGTTTCAGGACAAATGATAAAATAAGCAAAAGCTGGATCCTGAGCGGTTATGGAGCTTATGGCTTTCGGGATGAGCATTTCAAATATAATTTGCAGCTCGAAAAAATCATTTCCCGTTTTCCATGGACAAAGGCTGGTATTGAATACCGGGATGACATCGAGCGTGTCGGTTCTAATTATAATTATGCGGGAGGACAGGCCATAGGTGCATCCAACAATGCCCTTTACAATACCAGTTATGCATTCGGCGATCTGCGTCAGTTCGTGCGGAAGAATGAGGCAAGGGGCTGGTTCGAGCGTGAGTTCAAAAGGGGCTTTACACAACGCATTACATTCCAGAATGTGCGAACCTTTCCTTTGTTTCCCCTGGCTTTTGGAACGGACCCTCTTTCGTTCTTTCAGCAACGTAATTATTCCATCACAGAGCTGGTTTTTACAACGCATATTTCCACCGGTGAATTTTTTATCCAGAATGGAAACCAGCGTCAGCAATTCGGCGCATCCAAAAAACCGGTTTTCGATTTCAACTATACCCTGGGAATCAAAAACCTGTTAGGCGGGGATTTCGACTACAACAAACTATCGCTCACCGCCAGCCAGCATCTTAAATGGGGAATACTTGGAACAACAACATATTCATTTACGGGCGGAAAAGTTTTTTCTCAGGTACCCTATACGCTTCTGGAAGTGCATCGGGGAAATCAAACGCCATTTTATTCTTCCAATGCGTTCAACCAGATGAACTATTTTGAATTTGTAAGTGATGAATTCCTGGAAGCTCATTTGCAGCATTATTTCATGGGACTCATTTTCAACCGCGTACCTCTGATCAAGAAATGGAACCTGCGGGAAGTGCTCAGCTGCAATGCCGTGTATGGGAACCTGAGCAGCAACAATGAAAGCTTCAACCTGAACAAGCAATATTCAGTATTAAACAAAAAGCCTTATGTGGAGGTTGGCGCCGGTATCACCAATATCTTCGATATCTTCCGTTTCGACTTCATTTACCGGGCTACTTATAACGATGCAGCTTATGCCGCTCAGTACAAAGCGCTCAATCCGGGCTACAGTATCCATAACTGGGGCATTAAGTTCTCGCTTCAGTTCATGTTGTAAGTATCCATTTCCGGAATATTATAGACAGAAGAGCCAGATCGTTGTGCTGGAATTCCCCTCTTTGCAAGTCTGTTTTGGGAATTTCCTGAAACCAATGCCGCAAATGCAAGTGCCTTTGACACATTTCCTGAGGCCAATGCGGCAAATGCAAGTGCCTTTGACACATTTCCTGAAGCCAATGCCGCAAATGCAACTGCCTTTGACCCATTTCCTGTAGCCAATGCCGCAAATGCAACAGCCATTGACCCATTTCCTGCAGCCAATGTTCCAAATGAAATCTGTTAGTGAATTTTTTTATTTAGTCAAGAAAGCGGTGCTTAATCCCGGGGGTGGGTATCATACAGCTTTCCCGCTTCCCCAAAAGCCGGTAACGGGATCGTGCAATGGCATCATAAACGGCATCGCGGAGAAATTTTGGAACAAGCATGAATACAAACGTCAGCTTCCAGATGCCACCGATGTCTTTCAAAATATAAAGTGCGGCCGTGGATTTCTGGAGACAAGCATCTCCACGGATATAAACCACAGAATCAGATAATAGGGTTCTATGACAACTTTGCAGGATCAGCTTCTTTCCGCTTTCCGACTGCAAGGTTCCGAAGCGGAATCTTGCAGTCGGATCGTGCCGGATAATGAATTGCACAAAGCCATTGCATAAGTTGCAAACGCCATCAAACAATACGACCTTATTCTCGTTCATGGAATTCTAGGATCTTGTATTGCAAAGGTACGCCCTATTTGGCTTGCACCCCTGCAAGTTCCTGCTCAAGAATAGCTTCTACCTCCGGCAAAGAGCTGAACAAGGCTTCCATGGAATCAATGATGAAATATTTTTCCTGAAATACATCGGTACGGAACGCTGTACGCATGATCTCTTCAACCTGAAAAGGAAGATGCTGAGGTGTGCTGCTCAAACTGTAAATTGTTTCTCCTGATGAAGACATAATACCGGCACCATACACTTTCAGCTGTCCCTTTTCGCGGATCAGCCCAAATTCAATGGTAAACCAATAGATCCTCCCCAGCAATTCAATGGCGCGTGGATTATCGATGTGTTTGAGAGCCAGATTGGCAATTCCGGTAAAAAAACCGGTATAGGCTTCGTTGCTAAGAAGGGGTACATGCCCGAATACATCGTGAAACATGTCGGGTTCCTCGAGATAGTCGAGTTGCTTCATGGTTCGTAGCCAGGTGGTAGCCGGAAACTTCTTTTGAGCCAGAAGCTGGAAAAAATCTTTCTGTGGTATTATATTCGGTACCACCTCCATCGACCATCCGGTTGTATTTTTCAGAATATCATCCAGCTCCCTGAAATCAGGAATCTTTTCAGCCCGGAATTCAACCCTTTCAAGGGCTTTGAAAAATGCATCCGATCCACGGCTCCTGAGATTTTCCATCTGGCGCCTGAAAAGAGTAGACCATACGAGACGGTCTTCATCGGTGTACTTGTCATAATACTGTTTCATGTTGTTGGGTTGTTTTGTGGTTAAAAAATGGGCAAAAAAAATCCCGGTTCTTTTGGAACCGGGAGGCGTTATGATCTTTTCAATTCTTAGCTGAGAGAGCAATAAACATCTGTTCCGGTTCTTTGTTCCGGATAATAATAAACAGAGATGTTTGCTTGAATGAGTTTCATTCTTTTTGTATGAAGAACAAATGTATTTAAAATAAATGAATAAACAAAAGCCTTAATTCTGAAGTTCTTATAGGGCCGCACCATGAATTACGCCTCTGTTTCTGAAGTCATTGGCTTGCGGCCGGTGCAGGGTGAAACAGAACAACTCGGGGAAAGAAGAAGCAGGTATCCTGTTTTACGCAGATATCCTCCATTCTACTTATTCTCTTGCCTCAAATCTGAGAATATGAATGGAAATTTCTAATTTTGCAAACCAATTCAATTGATGTATGGCAAAATTCAACACCCTGAAGGTTTCTGATGTAAGGCGGGAGACTGCCGACTGTGTTTCGATCGCTTTTGATATACCGGCTTCACTCAAGGCCGACTATACCTATATACAAGGCCAGTATCTGACCCTGAAGTTGAAAGTGAAAGGCGAGGAAATCAGGCGTTCTTATTCTTTATGCAGTAGCCCCCTGGCTGATGCCGAATGGCGGATAGCCGTAAAAAAAGTGAAAGACGGGCGGGGATCTGGTTTTATCAACGGAGAGGTTAAAGTGGGCGATGTCATGGAAGTTATGACACCGATGGGGAATTTCCATACTGCACTATCTCCCACAGCGAAAAAACAATATGTTTTATTTGCAGGCGGCAGTGGTATCACGCCCATGCTGTCGATCATTAAAACGGTACTGAAAGCCGAGCCTGGTGCCTCCCTGCAATTGTTTTACGGAAACAGAGATGAGACCTCCACAATTTTTAAATCAAGCCTGGATCAATTGGCAGGTCAGTCGGCCGGTCGGTTCAACGTTTTTTATATTCTGGAAAATCCAACTGCTCCTTCCGAAGAATTATACAAAGGCCTGCTCAGTAAAGATAAAGTGAAAGCCCTCCTGGCTAAACATACCAAACTGGAAGGCGATTATGAAGTGTTTATCTGCGGTCCCGGCCCAATGATGGACAATGTGAAGTCGGCACTTCAGGAGCTGAAAACCGATGAGAAGCGTGTGCACATCGAATATTTTACGGCAGTGCTGGAAGCGGTAAATAAAGCAGAAGCCGAATCGGCTCCTGGAAACGATCTGGTTAGCCAGGTGACGGTGATCATGGATGGGCAAAAAACTTCTTTTGAATTGGCAACCGGTGGTCAAGCCATTCTTGACCAGGCTCTGGATGCAGGTGTGGACGTTCCTTACGCCTGCAAAGGAGCTGTGTGCTGCACCTGCCGTGCCAAACTGCTGGAGGGAAAAGTGAAGATGGACAATAATTATGCTCTCACTGATAATGAAGTAAAGGAAGGCTATATACTCACCTGCCAGTCGCACCCGCTTACTTCAAAAGTGGTTGTTGATTACGACGTATAATCTTTAAACTGTTTCGGAATGAAAAACTTACTGATTGCTGTTGTTCTGGGCCTCGTTCTGTTTTCCTGCAAACACGATGCCCCAACTCCTCCCTCTTATACAATAGCTCTTTCCCCGACACTGAGAGATTATGGTTATTTCCTTCCGGGAACCTATTGGGTCTATGAAGACAGTGCCAGTCATTCTCTCGACAGTGTTTATGTCCTTTCGGCTTCCACAGGAACAAATTCTGTTACGAAACAGCAGAACCTCGGTTATGTAGGTACTTTCGGCTGGTTTAAAATGCAACTGTTTGGAACCCGTCAGGCAGAAACCGACAATGAATGGGTGGACATGACTTATTCCATGAACTTTCCGGCTGCTGTGCTCTGGAGAAACAAAACGGTGAATGGTAATTTCATTGGAGAAAACTTTCTGATGACGGATGACTTCAATACTCAGTTTTCCACTGCCGCGCCCCGCGAGCCCAATGGATCCATTGGTATTGTGAATGCTTTCGATACGCTTCGCGTACTCAACACGGTTTTCAAAACAGTGGTGGAAATGTACGACAAGAAAAATAGCTGCGAGGGGAATAACCGAAGCAATGTATATATATCAAAGCATACCGGTGTAATACGCAAAGAGTTGCTCGACTCCAATAAGGTCTGGAACCTGAAGCGCTATCACATTGTTCAGTAGCCAGCAAACGATGTGTGAAGCAATCTGATCCTGAAGACAGGCTTCATCCGGAATTATTCTATATTTGTTAGGCTGGAATTTTCTTCCCCACCTTTCGATGAAAAATCTTTATTCTTCCACTCTTTGTAAGGAATATTTTGACGTTGTTGTCATTGGTTCAGGTATCGGTGGACTTACAGCTGCCGTATGCCTGGCAAAAGGCGGCAAGAAGGTACTTGTCCTGGAAAGACATTACGAGCCCGGCGGCTTTTCTCATACGTTCAAGCGGAAAAATTACGAATGGGATGTAGGTGTTCACTACGTTGGTCGTGTGGATGACCGCTCTTCACTTATGCGCAAGACATTTGATTATGTGACTGATGGGCATTTGCAGTGGACGTCGATGGGTGAGGTATATGACAAGGCCTTTATTGCAGGCGACGAATATGAGTTTGTGCAGGGCGTCGAAAATCAGATTCTGAAAATGATCGGATACTTTCCCAAAGAGGAAGAGGCTATCCGTAAATACTATGCTTTGGTCATGCAACTGGCCGGACAAAGCACCACTTTTTTTTCCGAACGAAGCATGCCTGTATGGGTGAGTTCGATCTTCGGAAAGATGATGAAAAAAGGATTTCTGAAATATGCATCACGAACAACTTACGACGTATTGCGCGAACTCACGTCTGATGAGAAACTCATCTCAGTGCTTTGCGCTCAATGTGGCAACTATGGCTTGCC
>DASYGQ010000408.1:0-15484 GCA_035999585.1 Bacteroidia bacterium
TGCGCATTTATTTCCGGCTGAATAAACAAGGAAAAATCACAGCGATTGACATGGATGAGTTGGGACAATTGAATGACTCCCTGAAAATAAATTCCTGGTATCCCGTCCGGCCCCATGATATCATGGCCTTTACCCTTTATAAAATCATGGGGGCTTTTCCTGATAAAACGATCCCCGGCGGGCACGACAACCGCGATCTGAATGTCGGGCCAAATGCTACACCTTATGTATGGACTCCCGGCGGATACGCCCGTCGAAGCCGCAGGAAGAGCAATGCATCCGATTCAACAGCAGTGGCTGTGTTCAGGCAAAGCTTTGCCTGTGAGGCCATCGTGGTTGTCAGCACAAGGCCGCAAGTGCCGATTCAGAGAGAAACAGGAATCCGTTTTGTGCCGAATGAGCGGGTGGATAAGTTTGTCCGTCCCGGAAAGCAGGGGGAAGAGGTAAATGCACAGGAGCTTAGATGAAACCAGAACTCAATGGGCCACTGATTATCATGATGATTATGATTTGCGCTGATATCATAACAAATCATAATCATCATTTTTTATCAGCGGTCAATCACATGCTTCATACGTGACACGTCAAACAGGATTTCTTTATTTGCTTTCTTTTCTGGAAGGCGCTGCTGTGATGGCTGCGGAGCTGCTCGGGGCAAAAATGCTGGCACCCTATTTCGGATCTTCGCTGTATGTCTGGTCCTCGGTAATGGCCATCACGCTTGGAGGACTGGCATCCGGATATTTTCTGGGCGGTTTGCTGTCGTACCGGAGAAGAGAAGGAAACGTATTGTATTATGTCATCTTCGGTGCATCGGTGCTTATTGTACTGATGCCTTTCACTTCCAAAGTCGTACTTTCCATACTCGGCCTTTTACCGCTCTATTATGCGGTCATAGCAAGCACATTTGTCTTCCTTTTTCCGCCCGTATTTATGATGGGCATGGTTTCTCCGCTTATCATCCGAAACCTCACCACCAGTGCCGATCAGGCCGGCAAAGCGGCTGGTGCTGTTTATGCCATTTCCACGGTTGGCGGTATTATTTCTACGTTTCTGACAGGCTTCTGGATCATCCCCCATTTCGGACTGAGCAGGCCCTGCATTGTTATCGGTATTATCCTGGGCTTTCTGCCTCTGATCATGCTCGTGAAAAATAACAAGGCGCTGGTTTTGTTTTTTTTGGTGCTTTCGGGCTATTCGTTTTACAAGGCAGGCGCTATAACGGTGCCTCCGGGTGTTTCAGTTCCTTATTTCAGCGAAGGGCTTCTCGGGCAGATCATGCTGGTTGATTACCCGAATTACGGGCCGGATGGAAAAGTGACAAAGGGCACCGAGCGAATGCTCTTTGTCAACCGCATTGCACAATCGGTTTATAACAATGGTATCGACTCCGCAAGGTATTGCGGTTACGTTTATAAAATACTGGATAAGCTGCGTTTTCGTCCAAAGGGAGCTTCGGTGCTGGTCTGTGGACTCGGAGGAGGAAGCCTTTTGCAGGCATTGAAAGATTCGGGCTGCCGGGTGGAAGCCTGTGAGCTGGATCCCCGCATCTGGTATGTGGCACGGCACTATTTCAAAATGGATACAACTATTCCTGTCAGTATAGATGATGCAAGACACTTCATTCGAAAGACAAATAAAAAATACGATGTGGTAATCCTGGATCTGTTCAAGGGTGAAGAAAATCCGGGGCATTGCTTTACAACCGAAGCTTTTCAGGAAATGAAAGGTCTTCTGACACCGAATGGTTTATTGGTTCTCAATGGAAATGGTTTTTTCAGTGGAAAGCGGGGAGCCGGTACAAGGGCTTTGTATAAAACGTTACTGAGTTCCGGTTTTGCCGTCTGGCCTTTTGCAACGGATAGAGAGGAAACACGGAGCAATCTTATTTTCTTTGCACAAGAGCCATCCGGAACGCAGCTGAACAGGCTTCAGGCGCTGTCCCGTCTGTCCGGAGATATTGATTTTCCAGTGGCTGAACTGAAACTGAGCGAGAGTCCTGTTATGACAGACGACAAGCCCATACTGGATCTTCTGAATGCCCAGGCTTACAATACCTGGAGAAATGCAACGATTGATTATTTCTCGAATGAAGCTCAGAGGGGAAGGGTATTTCAAGTTTTTCAGTAATGCGTAAGCATCCTTCCTCGAAATTTTTCAGACCATTTTCCGGAAATCTGTTTCCAGTTTGTATTTGACAGTAACCTTGCTGAGAAAGAGTTTGAATGCAACAAGATTATGCTGAGAAAGCATTTTGGGGTGAGAAATAAAATGCATGTAATTATTTGATTCAATAAAGCCGAAATAGGCATCCAGTTTTGCCCTGGTCAGCAATTCCATCGAAATCATTTCTCTTTTTTTAACCACTTTCTCCGGAACCGAATCATCGGTATTCTTGGCTTCGGCACTGAAACCATTGCCCGAGCTGCTCTTGTACCAGTTCGGGATCATTTTCATGTAAATCCGGTTTAAAAAATTCTTGATATACGAAGGCTTCTCAATCATGGAAATGCAGAACTCGGTATAGTTTCCTTTGGAATCCGGAACGGTCACATCGCTTGAGAATGAGTAGATATCCGGCCCGGAGAAGGTATTTGAAAAGTCGTAAAAGAGAAAAGAGGAGCGAAATTTATCGCCCTTCAGCACTGAGAAATCGTACTTGATTCCATGCTTCTCAAAATGCGGTTTGAAATCCTCAAAGGGTTGTATGCACCAGCCTCCGGCCCTGTAACCGATTGGCTTATAATCGTAGCCAATGGGCGAGAGGATTGTTCTCAGGATTTCCACCGATTTGTCGAAAAGTGCGGTTTGTTTCTGATCGTTGAGACTGTGAAAACGGTATGAGTCGGTATTTGAAAGATCCCACTGATTGAATTCGGGCAGATAGACGGCATCCATCCAGCTGGGGTGAATGTGAGGAAACACATAATGACCGTCTTTCGTAATCTGCCGGATCTGAAATTTAATCAGCTCCAGATCTGTTGAAGCTTGTTTGTTGGATACTGCTATTTCTTCAAGCCGGAGCAGATATACCGTATCCACAAAAAAGATGGCCTTAAGGCCGTAATTTCTGAAAATGGTCAAAAGCTTGTCGGTGGGGTCAATGATGCATTTCCTTGCAGAACCACTTCTTTTTCCCAGGAAAAGCTCATAATCAAACGTAAAAAGAAGCTGTTTCAATGCCATTTCATCGGATTTGTCAATCCCAACCCTCCGAATTCGTCATCCGCACCCAGCAAAGTTATTGGAAAAGCCTAAGAATAGAATTATTAATTCATTAGAAATTCATGTAAGCTCCCGGACTATTTTTTAGCCAGGGCTTCTGCGTATACCTCTTCCAATTTCCCGGCGATGGCCTTTTCTCCGAACAAAGCTCTGCAGGATTCTGAAATGGCGTCCTGGTCGTATTGGTTGTAGTTCTGAACCAATGTTTTCATGCTTTTTGCAAAATCGGCAGCTTCGAAGGACCGGACTAAAATACCGTTATGAGAGGTAACGATATCTCTGGGGCCTTTGGAGTCGGTACTGATGATGGGTTTGCCTGCAGCCAGCGATTCGATCAGCACCACTCCGAATGTTTCATATTTGCTGGCCAGCAGGAAGGCATGGCATTTGTCCAGTTCCTCCTTAACCTCCTTTCGGCTCAAATCACCCAGCATCACCACATTATCGCAGAGACCCAATCTGGCGTATTGTTCAATGATGTCGTTTTTGCAGTCCAGCTCGGATGGACTGGTGATATTGCCTCCGATTATAAGCTGTGCTTTGGGATAATCTTTTAGAAAAATGGCAAATGCGTCCAGGAGCATTTTGTGATTTTTCCGGTAAGTCAGAAATGAATTCGTGAAGAAGCGGACAGGTTCCCCCTGCACTATTTTCTTCGGTTTCCGGTCTCTGAAAAACAAGGGAGCCACCATGTTGGAGATGACTCTGAACCGAATGGCAGGCACTTCAATTTTTGCAGACAGTTCATCCCGAAAGACGGAGCTGACTACAATATTGATAAATGAATTGCGAAATACAGTGCGGGAATGATGGATGTCCACCCGGTTGATGACACCTCCGGTCAGGAAATTGGTCAGGTGCTCGGTAATTACAAAAGGAATACCTGTTTTACTGCTGATGTAGTTGGCGATAATACCCCCGTAGAATACAGAATGAGCATGAATGATATCCGGTTTCCCGTGCTTCTCCACATATTCCTTGAATCGCCAGTAAGCCTTCAGGCACAGGTAGCGGTAATTGAATTGCCTGTTTCTGGGAATGACGGCTTTTGTACTGAACAGAATGGTCCTTAGTCCTTCATCATCGTAGTCCCTGTTTTCGAGCGGTTTTTTATTGGAAAAAGGAAGAAAACTCGGGGCAAAAACAGTCACATCGTGTCCGAGGCTCATCAATCCCCGGGCCTGCTCTTCAAAGAAAGTACCTGCCAGCGGGTTGTCCCTGTTTTTATACCAGGAAGGAATGATGAGTACTTTCATCCGGTCGTTTAGTATGCAAATATTTTGAAGCCTTTCATCATCACATTCACCTTCTTCTTCACTGCGGCAATCACCTTCTCGTCCTCACCTGACATCAGCACTTCATCGATCAGGTCTACAATTTTGGAAATGTGTTTTTCTTTCATCCCGCGGGTGGTGATGGCGGCTGTACCTACACGCATGCCGGAGGTGACAAATGGAGATTTGTCATCAAAAGGCACCATGTTTTTGTTGACCGTGATATCGGCTTTCACAAGGATGTTCTCCGCAAATTTGCCGGTGAGATTTTTGGAGCGGAGGTCAATGAGCATGCAATGATTGTCCGTTCCTCCTGAAATAACCTGATACCCTTTTTTCATAAAGCACTCTGCCATCAGTTTCGCGTTTTTCTGAACCTGGATGACGTATTTCATGAAACTTTCTTCCAGCGCTTCGCCGAAGGCCACTGCTTTGGCTGCTATGACATGCTCCAGCGGGCCACCCTGTGTTCCAGGGAATACAGCGCCATCCAGCACGGCTGACATCATTTTCGGTTCGCCTTTGGGGGTCAGTTGGCCCCAGGGGTTTACGAAGTCTTTACCCATCATGATCATGCCACCGCGGGGGCCGCGTAACGTCTTGTGGGTTGTTGTAGTTACAATGTGACAATGGGGCAGGGGATCGTTCATCAGACCGCGTGCAATCAGGCCTGCGGGATGTGAAACATCGGCCATGAGCAATGCACCCACTTTATCGGCAATCTTCCTGAAGGCTTTGTAATCCCAGTCGCGGGAGTAGGATGATGCACCGCAGATAATCAGTTTGGGTTTTTCTTTGAGGGCAGTGGCTTCCACCGTTTTCATATCCACACGTCCTGTTTTCGGATCTACTCCGTAAAAGGTGGGATGGTATAATTTTCCGCTGAAATTCACAGGTGATCCGTGTGTGAGGTGACCTCCATGAGAGAGGTCGAAACCGAGGATGGTATCTCCAGGTTTCAGTACGCCGAGCATTACCGCTGCGTTGGCCTGGGCGCCACTGTGAGGCTGCACATTCACCCATTCGGCATTGAAAAGCGCTTTGGCTCTGTCGATAGCGAGTTGCTCCACTTTATCAACCACCTCACAGCCGCCGTAATACCGTTTGCCTGGCAGGCCTTCTGCATATTTATTGGTCAGGCAAGAACCCATGGCCTGCATCACTTGCGTGCTGACAAAATTTTCAGAAGCAATCAGTTCGATGCCGTATTGCTGACGATGCTGTTCCTCTTTGATGAGATTGAAAATGGCTGTGTCTTTTTTGCTCATGGGCTTGTTTTTTATTCGGAAGCAAATGTAAGGGTTTGTAATTACTGAAGCCCAATTTAGGCATGAAAATAGCTGCAGGACTAATTAACGGGCTCTGGCTACTTCCGGTTCTTTTGTTTCATCTCCGCTGGGAATCTTCACAAAGCTGAGCTTGCGCTTCAGGAACCATTTTTCGAAATAACGGTTGGAAAGCCAGGAAACCAGAATGGTAAAGCCAGTGGCACCCAGGTAATAGATCACGTTCGCTACCGGTGAATCTGGGGCTGCGGGAAAGAAAAGCGCGTATAAACGAATGACAAACACTATTATAACGAGGTGATACATGTATATTCCATAAGAAATGCGTCCCAGAAAGTCAAGAATCTTGTTTTCAAGCTTCAGGAATGAAGACGGATTGAGCGCTACGTTCATGATAATGACAAGAAATGCAAAGGAATAAACGAGATGAATTCCATCCTGAATGCGATCAGGGGTGAAATAAATGAGAACAGGTATTATTGCATAGCTGATCAACTGGACAAGAGGATGAAATACCAGATTAAGAATGTTTTGATTTTTGTGGAAGGCAAAATAAGCGCCTGCGGCGCCAATAGCCATGCATTCGATTTTGCTCATGGCAACGAATTTTCGCAATGTAATAATAGTTTCATTTCCCGGATAATGGCCCATGAGTAATAGCACTCCGCATTTAAAAACGACCAGGATGGTGGCAGTCAGAACAGCTGTTTTCAGAACGTTACGGCTTCTGGAAACAAGCAGGGGCCAGATCAGGTAAAACTGTTCTTCCACGCCGATGGACCAGGCCTGTCCGATATGCGGCACGGCATTGTATGCAGCGAGTGCCAGGTTCGGCAACATGAAAAGATTTGCTAAAAAAGTAAAAAGGAAAGGTCCCTGATGGCTTGACAGCCAATCAATCTTCAGGAAAGGGATGTTTGGGAATACAAAAAAGCCGAGAAAAATGAGGAGGTAGTAAATGGGCCAGATTCTCAGTATCCGGCGTATATAAAACGCTTTAATATCTATCTTCTTGAATTGTTTTTTTTCAGCCAACAATAAATAGGTAATCAAAAATCCGCTCAGAACAAAAAAGAAGTAAACACCCAATCCTCCAAGGTTAAAAAACAGAGGATTGCTCCAGATGTTTGGAACATTCAACTGTCCTTTGATAAGTTCAATATGGGTAATAATAACCGCCAGAGCTGCCAGGAAACGCAGTCCGTTGAGCCCTGGAAAGTAAACTTTATTGGGAGTATCCATCATTCCCTCAGGCATGGTCGCGCTGATTACCTGTTGCGTCACGACTGAACTTCTGAATTCGGAATCCGGTTAACAATACCATAAGTGGTATGGGCCCCTGAGCAATGCCCATTAAAAAGCGTGCAAAAATATAGCCCCTCTCCCAGTGGTTGATAAGGTAGCCTCCGCAAAAGAACAAAGCGGCAAGTATAAACAAAGCAGCATAGGCAAAAAGTGTCCACCGTGTATAGTTAACCGATCCATAAAATACCCGGATGATCAACAGACTGAGTCCCATAAACAAGAGGGAGAAAAATAAGGTTAAAATCCATTTTATGTAATAGAGACTGTAATAAGAAAAACGTTCCAGGAATTTAAGCGAATGGGCCAGATGGCTGTCGGTATCGTGATAATAGGCAATGCGTGACTGTTCATCCACGTTCACAAAAAGGAAATCCCGGAAAAAGCCACAGGCCACAAACAGAATAAGCAGAAGGACAAGTTGTAATTTTGGTTTCAGACTCATTTTGTGTCGCCGGGCAAGCGGAGATTTGAAAAACGGTTGATCCAGATCATCCAAAGCGAAAAGATGAATCCGTAGACCAGAACTTTGAAAATATAATCGTGATTGATGTCCAGCCAGTTGGGTTTGTATAGAACAACCAGGCAGAGGCCTGTGATCCTAAGTACGTTGATCACAAAAATGGCCACAATACCACTGGGAATATACCAGATCTTATGTTTCAAGGGGCCCGGAAAAGCAATAATAAAGGCAGTAAAGAGGGCAAATAATGTGATGCCGTCGCATGGGTCGCCGATCCAGAGACCGTGTGTCCCGTCAATCCCAACTGTACGGATGGTCTCGGAATGGGTGGTGAAAACTGTATACCCCAGGAATTTCAGGAAAGCAGCCGTGCATGCGACAGAACTGTTAATCACCATCGAATCGAGTCGTCCATTCGGATTAACTACAAGCTGATAGAACACATACCAAATGGTGTAAAGCAGGATAAAAAGCAGGAGAAAGCGTACAAGCGGATTGCCTGGCAATGCTAATTTCATTCGCAAGGCCTTAAGCTGTTTTTTTACGGAAATAGCTGGTATAGAGCTTCCACAAAGCCAACGCAACTCCGGCAATGATCAGGAATACCGACCCTTTGTCGATGGGGACGCAAGGAGGAGGCCAGCAAGGCGGTGTTACGCCTCCGCCCGGAGGTGCGGGGGCAGCAAATAAGCCTTGAAAAGGGAGCAAAGAAAGGATTCCAAGAATGAGGATTTTATGGAAATGGCGTTTCATTGTCATTGTTTTTTCAAAAGTAATGAAAAAAGCCGGAATCACAGCTTTCCTATTATTTTCAATTTTAGAATAGATCTTGTTTATGCACTAAAAAATAGATCAGATAATGCGCTGTGAAGTCAAAATTATGCTAGATCTATGAAATTGAATGGTTGTTTTTTCAATTTTCCTCTTTTAATCGACAAAATTTAATAAAAATGAAGACAAAGGCACGTTTGAAATGGAATTCCACCTTATTCCATTGGCTTTAAAATTTATACATTTGCACCTTATAGCTAACTGATACAAAATTGAATCCCAACAAAAATAATTCCATCATAGACGTTCAGGACCTGAAATTCATCTGGAAGGTCATTTCGAACAATTGGTACATTCCACTAATTGCCATTGCACTTTTTGGCGGTGCGGGATTTCTGTATGGCTATAAACAAACTGATATTTACGCCGCTAAAACACAGATTTTACTCAAGGCAAACGCTAATCTGAATACATCAAGTATTATATCTGATAATTTCGGGTATTATGGAGGAACCAGTCAGACCTATATTGACAATTCCAATGAAATGCGTGTGATCAGTTCATACGACATGATCCGCAAAGTTTTGGATAAGGTTGACTTTGATGTATCCTATTTTATTGTTGGCCGTATCCGCACCTCTGAGCTGTTCGATGGCATGCCTTTCAAAGTGAAAGTTTATAACGTGAACCCCGAACTTTACGAGCAGGAAATTAAGTTTAAGATCCTTGATAAGGATAAATTTGAAATTACCTATCTCAGGAATGGAAAAGAAGTTGTTAAGCAGGGGCAATTCAACACTGAATTTATTGATTTGGATTTCCGTTTAATGGTTTCTCATAGCCAATTAACAAAAGTTCCCTTTCAGGGATTTAAGGAAATTCAATATCTTATTAAAATACACAACAAAGAGTCTCTCGTTTATAAATTTCAGTCTTCTTTAGAAGTTAAAAATCCTGATTTTACAAACATACTGGAGGTTACCCTCGAAGATGTCGTTCCTCAGCGCGCAGTGGTTTTTCTCGATACACTTTCTCAGGTATATATCGACAATACTCTGAAATCGAAAATCAATGTGAATGAGAATACCCTTAAGTACATTGATAAACAAATGGGAGAGGTAACTACTGTTTTGAATGACATTGAAGATACCATGCAAGGTTTTCGTGAGAAAAATCACATTCTCGATCTTGCTAAGGAAGGGGATACTTATTTTCAAAAACTGGCCAAATACGATGACCAGAAAGCTGAAGTAAATATGCACATTTCGGCTTTGAATGATCTTGAAAATTATATAATATCGGATAAAGACCCCACATTCCTGCCGCCATCAGCGTACATAGTTGCCGGTGAAGGGTTTTTACAAACGGCAATTAGTGAATTGTATGCTCTTCAAATAACGAGGAATAATGCTTTAAATACAGCCAAAGAAAGTAGCCCTGCTATTGTGGATGTGGATAAGCGGATTGACCATTTGAAGAAAAATATGCTTGTCTATATTGGTAATTCACGCACTGCTTTAAAGCAAAAAATTGCCGATGTAGAAGGTGAGATCAGCACTTATAGTTCTGATATTAGAACGCTGCCGCTTAAACAAAGAGGACTCGTCAATATTCAACGCAAATTAGGTGTGAACGAAAGCATGTATTTGTTCCTTTTGCAAAGACGCTCAAACACAGTCATTGCCAAAGCAACCATTATTCCTGAAACTAAGGTTATTGAATCAGCACGGTCAATGGGAATTGTAAAGCCCGATCATAAAAAAATCGTTGTCAATTTTATAGTATTTGGCCTTATTCTGAGCTTCATGATTATTTTCGTCAGAGCCACATTCTTTGCACGTATCCAGAGTGTGGATGATCTGAAAGCCAAGACCAATTTGCCTATTATCGGAGAAGTTATTTATGCCAAATTGCAAAACGATCTGATCATTGCAGCTGAGAGTGAGCCTAAATCAGCCATTGCGGAATCGTTCCGGACCATTCGTACAAATCTTCAATATCTGGGGACACCGGGCTCAAGTAAGGTAATTGTCATTACTTCAAATAGCCCAGGCGAAGGGAAAACCTTCTGCTCATTGAATTTAGCCGGTATTCTGGCTAAGGCAGGAAAACGTGTATTGGTTCTTGAATTGGATCTTCATAAACCCCGGGTACAAAAAGGCCTGAATCTGGAGGCCGATATTGGTGTAAGCACCATTGTAATTGGGAAAAACACCATTGAAGAATGCGTTAAAAAAACGCAGATCGAAGGACTTGAAGTAATATTGTCAGGGCCTTTGCCCCCGAATCCTTCTGAAATCATATTGAGTAAAGAATTAGCTGATGTTATTAGCTATGGTCGCCAGCATTATGATTATGTGATTGTGGATACCCCACCTGTAGGACTTATTTCGGATGCCATTGTGTTGATGAAAATGGCGGATATCAGCCTGTTTGTGATTAATACAAAATTCCCGTACAAAGATTCGATTTTAAATGCTCAGGAAGTGGTGGGCCTGAATAAATTAATTCATTTCGCGTTTATACTGAATGAGGTAAAACGTAGAAAGTCGAAGTATTATTATAATCGCTACAGTTATGGTTATGGAGGCGGGTATGGAAATTATGGTGGTGGTTATGGAGGCTATAGAAACTATGGAAATTATGGCTCATCACAATCGAAATAGGAGTGATTAGCAAAATGAATATGAATGTAGCCTTAGGCTATAGGTAGTAGAATCGATAGTATCGAATGTGAAGAGTAATAAGTCTGAACTTGTATTTTGGGATGATCTTAAATAGTCTCATGACTATTTAATGAGAAGGAGTTGCCAGGGAAGATTTAAAACTGATACAGCCGAAGTCCCAATTTTTAACAGCCTCCTTAAGAAGTCTTGATTCGCCTAAGACGTATGGTTTTTTGATTCAAAGAAAAAAGGCGCTCAATCATTGAGCGCCTTTTTTCTTTGAAAGCCGTGTCTCGAGCTTATTGCTGAACGAATATTTTCTTGGTGACGACGTGATTCCCGCCAAGGTTAACATTCACAAGGTAAAGGCCAGAAGCCTCAGGTAGATTTAATGAAATAGTTTCCCTGAATACATCTATATTCATTTCCTTGACAATGCTTCTTCCTTCCAGATCATAAACTGAAACAATGGCTTTGCTTGCCTGATCCAGATCAAATTTGATCAGGGCTGAACCATTGTTGCTATAGATTACCACCTGATTGTCGGTAAAGAACGCATCGGCAGGTTTTACTGAAGTCAGAATTCTTTCACAAGCCTCATTCTTCCGGCTCAGGTGGAGGATGAAACGATCCGGACTGTCCGTTGTTTTCGCACTGAATGAATAGGAGGGATCCTGTTTGAGATCGATGACTTTGTGAGTGAATAAGTCTTCCAGAAGTACGCAGGAGTAATCGCTCATGGTATTGGCGCCGTAGGTGTCAAAATGAAAGATTCCATCAATGCCGGCAGTCATTTTCACTGGAATAGCTACAGTTTCATTGGAACTTGCCGGGAAGGCATTGCGGGTTAGCCGTTTACCATCGGCAGCAACCATGCAAAGGCTGGGAGCTTTGGTTTCAGGGCTGGTAATGAAACGGTGATCCAGTTCCACATCGAAGCCGAGACTGGCATTGTCGTTGAAATTGAGGAAATTTTCCTGATAAAATTCAGGTTGTTCCGGATTGCTGATTTTCATCGAAAAATCGAAAGGCTGAACACCTATACGGCCCCAGGAACTGGATGTGTTTGCCGCTTTGCAGGCTTCGGTGAATGTGACTGATCCTCCGCCTGAATTTGCGTAGGCAATGAAGCCTTGATGCGGAGGAACATCTGTTCCGTTGCCATAGGCCACGTAAGCCCCGTTTTGGGCAATGTAAATGGTGGGCTGAACATTTGTGCCCAGCGAGTTGTTCCAAATGATGTGCGAAGCATAAGGATTTCCGATGAGATTATCACCTGGATCGCCGGATGCACCCGTGTAAGATAGGCCAATGGTTTGGTTGCCTGAATTCGGAGTTCCTCTCGAGTCAATGAATTTTGCGCTCCAGCTGGCCAGGTTATCACCCATGTAAATATCATAGCCTACGCAAGGAGCAAGCGCTGTTTGATCGCTCGTTACAGATACGTAAGCACCGCTCGGCTCGTTCCAGGTTTGAACAGATCGCAACGTTCCGGCGTATCCATCCGGTCCATTCACACCGCTCATATACATTTCATTGTCCCAATCACCCACGGTTGTATTACTGACAGGAGCAGTCAAATCCTGCCATTGGGCTGTACGGGCTGTAATATAACGCTGAATGATAAATGTGCCACCGAAAGAACCGGCGCCGGTTCCAATGTAGGCCGTACTTGCAGCAGAAGATGGCAATGTAAAGCTGGTGGCACCTGCGGTGGAAAGAGTTCCGGATGATGAGGTTAGGCAATTGCTAAGAGTATAAGTGCCACTATTGATGGTTACTCCTGCAGCATTGCTGGAAGTGAAATTATAAAAAGTGGTTGCTACACTGGCATCCATTGTCTGAGCGGCGGAACCATTCATTGTAAAGGTTCCGTTCTGAGCTTTAAGTTGTCCATTAAGAACCACATTCCCGCCTACGTTAATCGCATAGTTACTGCCGGATTTCACATCTAAATAGCCTTTAGTAATTGTCAGGTTACCAGTAACATTTATAGGATTTAGAAGTGTAATTCCTCCAGCTGAACTATTGATTGTGAGGTTGTTAAAGGTTTCGGCTCCTGCATTGCAGATCATGAAATATCCTGCCGCTCCCTGCAAGGTAACTGTACCTGTATTGGGATTCCAGATTCCTCCGGTATGATTCCATGAAGTATTAGTTGCCAGATTAAAAGAGGCTCCATTAAATGTTCCTGCTGCCATAGTAAAAAGACCGGAGACGGTAATATTGCAAGTAAGCGTAGTGGAACCGGGATTAATTTTTTGCAGATTATAAAATGTTTCAAGTCCTCCCGTATTCCCAATCGTCGTAGCTACTCCAGGTGCAAGATAAACAGTGCCTGCGCGAGGAACGAAGGTGCCGCCGTTATTATTCCAGTTTCCAAAGACGGTCAGTTGTTTATTGCTTGCCGATACGTCAAGATTACCTCCGGAACTGATGGTCAAATCCCCGGACACGGATACAGCGCAGGCTAATAATGCCTTTCCAGCTCCAGTTGTTGAAACAACAAGATTACGGAGAAGCACAGTGGTTGCACCTGTAATAGTCTGTGTTGTAGAGCCATTGAAAGTGATATCCGCATTTGTAAAATTAACAGAACCAGATAAATCGGTCAAGTTTCCTGTTAGAGACATGACGAAACCTCCGCCAACATAGGCAGCGGAAGCCTGAACAGAAAAATTGCCACGTACATTAACAATTCCAGTTAGGGTTTTGGTTCCATGTCCCAAGGTTAAATTGTAATTATTAGATGAATTTGGAACAGAAATGGTTCCACTTCCTGATCCTGAATAGTTGACAGTGTTTCCAACTGCGGAAAAATTTAAAATACCAGTACCGAAAATATTTCCACCAAGCCTCAAAGTTGAATTAGCACCGTTGGTCCATGTTGAACCGGCAATTACAGAGATTGTACCATTATTCAAGGTTAAGTTGCCCAAATTATTGAGGGTTGCTCCGACCTGAAGTTGGAAGCTACTATTTGTAGAGTTAAGAACTGTTCCTGAAGGGATTGTTAGAGTTCCAAATACAACATAATTACCAGGAACATTGATCGGATTTTCACTCCCTGTAAAATATGCATGAGGTCCATTAAATGTGATAACACCTGAGCCAGTAAATGTCCCATCAATTGTAAGGGTGCTTGTTATCGTGATTGCTGAAGACTTAGTCAAAGATGCACCACTTTTTACCCAAATTGCTCCAACATTTATTGCGGAGGTGATGGATACAGCATTGGGAGATGCAATAATCACGCTATCACCTGCTCCAGGTGTGCAACCGCAATCCCAAGTGGCCGGGGTTGTGAAATTACCGGTTCCAACACTCGTAATAGTTATGGCGTTTGCGTTAAATGACAAAACGACAAATGCGATAAATGACAAAGCTGTATGATGTATATATTTAATCATTGTATAGCTGGATTAATCGGTTTAAATGTCTTAGTAATGAATGGTTATTCGATAAAAGTACTAATATTTAGGGTGTTACGCAAATACGTTTAATTTGGTTACAATAATGGACAATAGTAATTATTAAGTAACTAATAGATTTAATAGATGGCAGATACAGGGATTTTGTAAATTTGTCTTTCAGAGACTATCTGGAAGAACATTAAATGGCTGTGGCTGAGTGACTCAAGCAAAATAGTTTTAAAATTTTGTAAAGAGATATTTGTATAATACTCAAAAAATTAGGCTAAATATAAATGTAATGCCACTTTCAGAATCACCTAGTAACTATGGATAAATCAAAGGATTGGGATCTAATATTAAAGCCTGAGAATGAATGGTTTAATTTTAATTTCAGAGAAATATGGAAATACCGCGATCTCATACTCTTATTTGTAAGGAGGGATTTTGTTTCTCAGTATAAACAAACTCTTCTTGGTCCCCTCTGGCATATTATTCAACCAATATTTACAACATTTTTATTTATACTTATTTTCGGGAGTATCGCCCATGTTGATACGGATGGAAGTCCCCGGCCCCTTTTTTATCTTTCAGGGCTAATAGTTTGGAATTTTTTCTCAGGTTGTGTGATAAATACTTCCAATACTTTTGTAGGGAATGCGAGCATTTTTGGAAAAATATACTTTCCCAGGTTAGTAACACCTATTTCTGTAGTTATTTCGAATCTTATACGATTTGGTGTTCAACTTGGCCTATTCATTTTAGTTGCTTCCTATTATTTTTTCATCTCTCCGGAACCTGGCCATGAAATCAGTATGAATTCAAATATTGTTTTTTTACCCTTTCTATTGTTGATAGTTGCTTTGCTTGGAATGGGTACAGGAATTATTGTTTCTTCACTCACAATCAAATATCGTGATTTGTCTATGTTTATAGGATTTGCGTTGCAATTTCTAATGTACCTTTCTCCGGTTGTTTATCCTGTATCAAGGTGGGGGAAATTAGCCTGGGTGATGAAATACAATCCCCTTACATGTATTATTGAAAGTTTTAGGAACGGGTTTCTGGGAACAGGAAAGCTTGATAT
>DASYGQ010000287.1:0-6924 GCA_035999585.1 Bacteroidia bacterium
AATCTCGGAACCATTATCCGAATCGCAGACTGGTTTGGCATTGAAGATATTATCTGTTCGGAGGAAACCGTGGAAGTCTATAATCCAAAGGTGATACAGGCTACGATGGGAAGTATTTCAAGGGTTCGTGTTCATTATACGGATCTTGTTTCATTTCTTGAAGAATCGAAAAAGGAACTTCCTTCCCTGAACGTATACGGTGCTTTGCTTGACGGGGATAATTTATTTGAAAACCCTTTGACTGCCGAAGGGTATATCCTTATCGGCAATGAATCCAAGGGCATTTCCCCCGAACTGATTCCTTTTGTCACAGATAAGATCCGCATTCCTTCATTCGCCGTTTCAGATTCAGGTCTTAAAACAGGGGCAACGCCGGTATCCGGAATCCGCCCCGTTTCCGGCGCTGAATCGCTGAATGCGGCCATTGCAGCTTCCATCATTTGTTCTGAATTCCGCAGAAGGGGTATTAAACAAAAACAGAAATAAGCCAAGGCTGATTTCTGTTTTCTCGTTACACAATCATTTTCTTATTTTTCAGGAGGTGCTGCCGGCGCGGGCTGGCTGTGATGTTTTTGTTCCTGCCATTTAGTGTATTGGTCGGGAGTGAGAATGGTTTTCAGATTGTCATCAAAGGCGGTCTGAATGCTTTTCATCTCAGTATGTCTTTGCGTTTTGTCGGTTGTGGGTTTGGTTTTGAGCTCATCCATTTTCTGGGCGCGCAGCAAAGCGAGATCGTATACTTTTGTTTTCTGATCGGCACTCAAACCCAGTGTTTTTTCCATGTGCTTGGCTGAGGAAGCAGCTTTTTGCTCCGGAGTCTGGGGTTGTCTCTGAGCGGTGTTTTGTTGCGGCGGGTTTCCCTGCTGGGCGAATGCGGGAGCGGAAGCCGCGAGAAGAATCGAAAAAAGGAGGTGTTTCATTGGTTTTGGTTTTAATGACGTTTCAGTTATGACCAGGCTTTGCTGTTGAGGTTTAACAGGTACTGGAATATTAACACAATTTAAGAAACTTTCAGAACAGGCTCATCTGACCGTCATCAGGAGGAGGCTTCGCTTTGCCGAATACTGTCCGTCCGCCGTATTTGTAGGATTCTCTTTTTTCTTTGGCAAGCAGTTCTTCGAAAGAGTTTTCGTCGGGCTCAAACCCCTTTTCCAGAATCTGGGCCACAAGAGAAAGATTCCGGATAGCTTGCTGTTTATCGGTATCACCCAGCTTGGCTTTTTCCACGGATGTTTGTAAGATATGTATGGTTTCGTCATACACGGTGGTGGGAACCGGAAAAGGATGTCCGTCTTTTCCGCCATGAGCAAAAGAAAAGCGGGCAGGGTCGGTGAAGCGGGAAGGAGCTCCATGAATGACTTCGCTGACCAGAGCAAGTGATTGAATCGTACGGGGACCGATTCCCTCGAGCATGAGGAGCGATTCGAAATCTTTCAGGTCATGATGATGTGCCAGAGCCAGCATGCTGCCCAGTCGTTTCAGATTTACATTTTCAGCTCTCACCTCATGATGCCTGGGCATGACAATTTTTTGAATCTCGGGAAACATTTTCCCTGGGTCTTCCCGGATGATTTCCAGAATTCCTTTCTTGGCATCAGCAGCCTGCACATCAGCCAGGTTCAGGATTTCGCCCTGGTTTTTCCCATAAATCGAGGTGTGCGGATTTTCGAGATAGGATCGAAGGCTCTCGGAATGCCAGTGATATCTCCGGGCCATTCCACTGGCATCGTTCATGCCTTGCTGGACAACGGCCCATTCCCCTTCGCTGGTTACAATAAAAGAATGGAGATAAATCTGGAAGCCGTCCTGAATGGCGGTATTGTCGACCTTGGCCGATAGTCTGCTCGATCGCACAAGCGCATTCCCATCCAGGCCGGTGCGGTCCGACAGGCGCAGCAGTTCATCCGGTGTTTTTCTCGAGTGTTTGCCTTTGCCGCCGCAGATATAAATTCCGAGGTCCTGAAATTTGGGATTTAAGGCACGTTTCAGTGCGCCCATTACAGACGTTGTGATCCCGGATGAATGCCAGTCCATTCCCAGTACACAGCCAAAAGCCTGGAACCAGAAGGGATCGCTCATTCGGCTGAGCACAGCTGACTTGCCATATTCACTCACAATGGATTCTACAATGGCGCCTCCGAGAAGGCCCATGCGTTCAGCCAGCCAGGGAGGAACCTTGCCATAATGCAGCGGCAGATCGGCATGGCGTACAGAATTGAAATATAATTTGGGCATGGATGCTCCTTTCTATTAACCCGAAAAAAAAGAACCCACCTTTTCCAATACTGGCGGTGGGTTTCTTTTCATCATTAATCTTTTTGCAGAAACGGATACCTGTAATCTGTGGCTGGAACAAAAGTTTCCTTGATGGTGCGTGGTGTGACCCAGCGAAGCAGATTGATCTTAGCTCCTGCTTTGTCATTTGTGCCCGAGCCGCGTGCACCACCGAATGGTTGTTGTCCTACTACAGCTCCGGTTGGTTTGTCATTGATGTAGAAATTACCTGCGCTGTTCACAAGCTTTTTGGTTGCATGTTCAATGGCATAACGGTCCTGTGCCAGAATTGCTCCGGTGAGGGCGTAATTGGTAGTAGTATCCACAATTTTAAGAATGTCGTCGAAGCGATCGCCGTCATATACGTGTAACGAAAGAATCGGGCCGAACAGTTCTTCGCACATGGTCACGTATTTAGGGTCTTTCACTTCCAGAATGGTAGGCTCAATGAAATATCCCTTGCTTTTATTGTATGTGCCGCCTGCAATGATGGAAACGCCTTTGTCTTTCTTGGCACGGTCGATATAACCGGAGAGCTTGTCAAATGATTTCTCATCGATCACGGCATTAATGAAATTCCCGAAATCCTCGGTGCCTCCCATCTTCATGGATTTGAGATCGGCCAAAACAAGTGCTTTTATTTCTTTCCAGAGATTGGAAGGAATATAAGCCCTGGAAGCTGCTGAACATTTCTGTCCCTGATATTCAAAGGCTCCGCGGGAAATGGCTGTGGCAACCGCTTTTGGATCAGCACTCTTGTGAGCAAGGATAAAATCTTTGCCGCCTGTCTCACCCACAATACGGGGGTAGGAGCGGTAAGTGTGAATGTTGTTGCCGATGGTCTTCCAGATGTTCTGGAAAACTTCGGTGGATCCTGTAAAGTGAATGCCGGCAAAATCGCGATGAGCAAATATGACATCGGCCGCATCCGGACCGGAAGGATAAATGAGGTTGATGACTCCATCGGGTACTCCGGCTTTCTTGAATATCTCCATGAGTACATTGGCCGCATACACCTGGGTGTTGCTGGGCTTCCACACAACCACATTGCCCATCATGGCGCAGGAGGTGGGCAGGTTACCGGCAATGGCTGTGAAGTTGAAAGGTGTCAGCGCATAGACGAAGCCTTCGAGGGCTCTCCATTCCAGGCGGTTCCACATGCCCGGGCCGGAATGCGGCTGCTCGGCATAGATCTCACTCATGTATTGTACATTGAAACGCAGGAAATCGATGATCTCGCAGGCAGAATCGATTTCAGCCTGATAGGCGTTTTTGCTTTGTCCAAGCATAGTGGCGGCATTGAGTCTTGCCCTGTAGGGGCCTGCAATCAGTTCAGCTGCCTTTAGAAAAATACTGGCACGGTGTTCCCAGGAAAGGGCTTCCCATTTCTTTTTAGCTGCAAGAGCCGCATCAATGGCTTGTTTGACATGCTTTTTGTCGCTCTTGTGAAAATGACCAAGTGTGTGCTTGTGATCGTGTGGGGGAGCAAGACGCACTTTATTACCGCTGCGCACTTCTTTATCTCCGATATACATGGGTATGTCCATCTGTACCGATCGCATTTCCTTCAGCATATTCTGAAGCTCTTTGCGCTCCGGGCTTCCGGGAGCATAGTTCTTGATGGGCTCATTGTGAGCTACGGGTACTTTGAAAATTCCTTTGGGCATTGTTGCTGTTTTTAAATGATTAAGATAGCGCTGCGAGATAGATCAGTATTTCCGGTAGCTGACTTCCAGTTTGTGAATGTCAATCAGAGGTTTTAGAAACTCTTCAAGATCGAATACGCAAAGCTGTGAAGCTGCGTCGCAAAGGGCTTTGGCAGGTTCCGGATGTGTTTCGATGAATATTCCGTCCACTCCTGCAGCCACCCCGGCACGGGAAAGAACAGGCAGGAATTCGCGGGCTCCGCCTTTGGCATCGGCGCTGGGAATTCCATATTTACGGATGCTGTGGGTGATGTCGAACACAACAGGGTAACCGATGTTGTTCAGGTGATAGAAACTGCGGGGGTCTACTATCAGGTCGTTATAACCGAATGTATAGCCTCGTTCCGTAAGTATGATCTGATCGTTCCCGGAATCGACACACTTGGAAACGGGATTCTTCATGTTTTCCGGAGAAAGAAACTGCCCGTGTTTGATGTTGATGACTTTTCCGGTTTTCGAAGCAGCTTTGAGCAGATCGCTCTGCATGCAGAGATAGGCCGGAATCTGAAGTACATCGCAAACCTCGCCGGCAGGTCCTGCCTGGTCGGGGTAGTGAATATCGGTCAGGATCGGGAAACCGAACTGTTCCTTCACTTTCGCCAGAATTTTCAAGCCCTTTGCCATGCCCGGTCCATCGTAAAACTGAAGGTTGCTGCGGTTGTCTTTCTGGAAAGAGGATTTGTAAATGATTTTTATTTTCATCTTTTCAGAAACTTCCTTCAGCTTTTCGGCTGTCTTCATCATGATGCTTTCATCCTCGATTACACAAGGCCCCGAAATCAGAAAGAGCTCATTGGTTCCGCATTCGATGTTACCTACTTTAACAATTTTCTTTTTCATAAAATGCTTTTTGTTTCTGTCAGGATCAACGCGATGTCTTTCCTTTTTATTTGAATGAAAGTTTAGAGCCGTTTGTAAAGGTCCTTGATCAGGTCTATCGTGATTTTGTTTTTCCAATCAGTTCCGATGGCATGGTTCCACATGTGGGGCAGGTTATAAGCCACTTCAGCCATATCGGTGATCTGGTTGTCGGTCCAATCTTTCGACAGACCCTGAGGCAGATCAATCTTGTGTTTGGCAATCATGGTCTTGAACTCCTTCACCCCATCCGGATAATAGTCGGCCAGATGGTTGAATGCAATGCAATTGGCGTAGCAATGCCGGGTTCCCAGTATTTTAGAAAGGCCATAAGAAAGAGCATGACAGACGCCCACTTCCGAATAGATCAGACTTAATCCCCCCATGAGGGAAGCAACCATGAGTTTTTCATCATTGGCAGGATTCTGTCCCGATTGTTCACCGAGGAACACTTCCCTGCATAGTTTGAGGGCTTGCTCTGCGTAGGCATGACTGTACGTATTGTTGAGTGTTCCGTTTTCGGATTCAATGCAATGGATATAGGTATCCATTCCTGTATAAAACCACCAGTTACGCGGCACGCTGGCAATGAGGTCGGGGTCCAGTATGACCTGGTTGAATACGGTCCAGTCGCATTTCAGCCCGAGTTTCTTCACGGGTCCGGTAAGTACTGCTGTCATGGAACATTCGGCTCCGGTACCTGAGACGGTTGGTACTCCGAGGTGGTAAATACCCGGCTTTTTAATGAGATTCAATCCCTGATAAAGGGTAGAGGAGCCTTCGTTCGTAAACATAAGCGAGGTGGCCTTGGCAATATCCATGATACTTCCGCCGCCAATACCAATGATACCGGCTGGGATTCCTCTTGAGCTTTTTACCTCGTCGCGGATGCTGTCAATCTGTTCAGTGGTTGGTTCATAAGAATCCACATCGATGAACATAAGCACATCTTCGGGTTTGAGGGGCAATCGTTTTTCGAGAGCTTTTCCCTTGAAGTAATTGTCGACAATGAAGAGCATGAACTTCGCATTCTCCTGGCGTTTTTCAGCCAGTATTGAATCCATCATGTCAAAGCTTCCCCGGCCAAAAACCGTTTTATCTATATTCTTGAAATTCTTATGCATGAACGGAAGAGAGAGCTTTGGTGACACATGCTGAGATTTTGGAAGCAAGATCCTGCATCTCGGCAGGTGTCCAGGTGCAGCGGATGCCGAAAGAGATCAGGCGTCCGATGACTTCCTGGGATTTTGGAAGCTTCAGGTTTTTATAATCCTGAGGAGCTCCAAGTATTTCAATGGGCAGTTTGGATGCTGTGCGCATTTCCTTGATGTGATCCCATTGATTGATGAAGTGATACATATTCAGGTACCAGTAATTGAAGCCGCCTACTCCGGCTTTGTTCATCTCATCCACCGTGCGTTTGGCAGCTTCGGTATCGGGGAGCATGATGTTTAAAAAAGTAGCGGAGTCGCCGGAAGGGTCACAGATTTTGGCGAAGCTGATACCCTTTGTTTTAGACAGTTCCTGTGTCAGGAATGTTTTGTTCGCCTGATTTTGTTTGAGTATTCCCGGCACTTTACGGGTCTGGGCAAGACCGACAGCAGCATGCAATTCACTGATCCGGTAGTTGAAGCCAAGCAGCGGATGGTTCTCCATGCCGCGGTTTGTTCCAATGTGGTCGTGGCCATGATCGGAGTACACATCGGCTATTTTGTAAAGGGCTTCATCGTTGGTAACAAGCACGCCGCCTTCTCCGGCAGTGGCTATTTTAAAGAAATCGAACGAATAGCTTCCGGATTTTCCGAAGAGGCCAACCGAAGTTCCTTTATAAGACGCTCCGAAGGCCTGTCCGGCATCCTCAACAAGAATAAGCATATGCTCGTTCACCACTTTCATGATAGCGTCCATATCAGCCATGCCTCCGCACATGTGCACGAGGCAAATGCCTTTTGTTTTGGGAGTGATGGCTTTGCGGATGCCTTCTGCGCTCAGGCAGAGTGTCTCGTCGACCTCCGCAAAGACAGGCAAGGCGCCTACAAAGAGTACAGCCTCAATGGTGGCAATAAAGGTGAAGGGAGGAACAATC
>DASYGQ010000288.1:0-4289 GCA_035999585.1 Bacteroidia bacterium
TGGTGAGGTGCATCTGAAGGAGAATGAGGAAGATAATGAAGGCCTGAAAATTCTTGAGCTGCCATCCAACCGTAATATTCAACTGAAGCATGTTACATTCAGTTATGCAGAATCCCCGGGACAGGAGGTATTGTCTGATATAAACCTGGATATACCCGCCGGGAAGACGACCGCAATCGTTGGCGTGAGCGGGAGCGGTAAAACAACACTCCTTAAACTGCTACTTAAATTTTACCCGACCGGAAAGGGAGGAATCTGTGTGGGGGATCACAATCTTGACTTTTACAATACGGCTTTCTGGAGGTCATGCTGCGGAACTGTTTTGCAGGATAGTTTTCTGTTCTCAGATACGATTGCGGGCAATATCGCCTTGTCGGACCAGATTGATGTTCAGCGTCTGAGATATGCGGCTGAAACAGCGCGCGTGCATGATTTTATTGTCAGCCTTCCGATGGGTTACCATACACGCATCGGGCAGGATGGGCAAGGGATCAGTCAGGGGCAGCGGCAGCGACTGCTGATCGCCCGTGTTGTGTATAAAAACCCGGATTATCTGTTTTTTGATGAAGCCACCAATGCGCTTGACGCTGAGAATGAACTGATAATCATGGGCAATCTTCAGAAATTTTGCAAGAACAAAACAGTGGTGATCGTTGCGCACAGGCTCAGTACTGTAAAGCATGCCGATCAGATTGTTGTTCTGGATAAAGGGCGCATTGTGGAGCAGGGAAGTCATGAGCAACTTACATCCGGAAGAGGCAAGTATTATACACTTATCAGAAACCAGCTTGAACTGGGTAACTGATTAATTGATCTGGAATGTCGGAAAACAAAGTATTCAACCGCCAGCGGGAGGAAATAAGACAGAAAAGCGTACAGGAACTGATGGGCAAAATACCATCCAGGATAACCTATTACAGCATTGTTATTTATCTTCTCGGAATTGCCCTGATCGCACTCATCGTACATTGGGTGTTTTAATCCCTTCTCCGGAAGACGAAAAATTCCTCATACAAAAGCGCTGAACCCTGTAATGGCTCTTCCGACAATCAGGGTGTTGATTTCCTTGGTGCCTTCATAGGAATATATGGCTTCGGCATTAGCCACATAACGTGCCACATTGTGCTCCATCAGAATTCCATTCTCCCCCATCACTTCACGTGCACGGCTGACGATACTGCGGGTATGGAGACTGCAAAAGACCTTGGCTAATGAAGCATGTTCATCGGTCAGCTTTTCTTCATCCTGCATCTGGCTCAGGCGAAATACAAGTGTTTGCATGGCAGTGAGGTTACTCAGCATTTCCACCAGGTGATTTTGAATCAGCTGGTAAGAGGCAATCGGTTTGCCGAATTGCTTGCGTGTACGTGTATAATCAAGTGCGTTTTCGTAAGCACCCTGCGCGCAGCCCACGGCCAGCCAGGCAACAGCAGCACGGGTCATACGCAGTACATTGGCGGTATCTTTGAAAGAATTGGCATTCTGAAGCCGGTCTGACTCTTTGACTCTGCAATCTTTCAAGGTGATATGGGCATTTTGAACAATCCGTAATGCCATTTTCCCCTCTATCTTTTCTGCCTGAAACCCAGGAGTGCCTTTCCGAACGAGGAAGCCTTTGACCTGGTTGTCGTCCACATCACGTGCCCATATTACGGTAACATCCGCGAAAGTGGCATTGCCGATCCACTTCTTTTCACCGTTTATGATCCACTCATCATCCTGACGTTTGACTTCACAGGTGAGTCCACCTGCAGCGCCGGATCCGACTTCCGGTTCTGTCAGTCCGAAGGCGCCAATTTTTTTGAATTGCTGCAACTGAGGAAGCCATTCGGCTTTCTGATCTTCTGATCCCAGCATGTAGATGGAACCCATGACCAATCCGCTCTGAACGCCAAAAAAAGTGGCAATGGATGTGTCCACCCGGGCCATTTCCATCGCCAGGATTCCTTCTATCCGGTTTGAAAGCCCCGGACATCCGTATCCCTTGTAGGTAACGCCACAAATATTGAGGCCTGCGAGCTTGGGGATAATATCGAAAGGGAATTCTCCCCGCAGCCAGTAATCGTTAACAAGAGGCCGTATTTCTGTTTCCATGAAAGCTCTGACTTTAAGCTGCAACGCTCTCTCTTCTTTTGATAACTGATGCCAGATGTGATAGAAGTCGCCATCGATCGGCGGAAGCTCATGTGGTGTATGCGTGCCTTTGATCGCTTTCAGAAGGCCTGCCAGCTGCTGATCATTCATTTTGCCTACACCTTGCATCACCTCGCCCAAATCAACTTTGGAAGCAAGACGGCTAAGTTGTGAAAAGTCGATGTGCCTGTAAAGTTTCCAGGCTTGTTTGATTTTTGAAAACATAAAAACGACGTTAAGATACTTTGGAGTGTTTGTGCCTTTATTAAAAGTAACGAGCCACACCCGGAAGCTTGTATTTTTTTCGGTCAACGCAGATATTCAGCTGTTCAGGAGAGTTAAAGTGCTGTCAGGCTTAGAGATTGAAATCGGCAGCGCAGGTGAATGTTTCGGCGATTGGTAATACCCGCTTCAACGAAATGGCACGTTTAAAAGCGGTTTTCGGGTGTAGTTTCGACGTACTAAAATTAATTGTTATGCCGGAGGGGCCATCTATTGTGATTTTGAAAGAGGAAGTTCAGGCTTTCAAGGGAAAAACTGTGCAGGCAATCAGTGGTAATGCGAAAATTGATTTGCAAAGAATGAATGGCAGAAAGGTGAATGATTTTTTGAGCTGGGGTAAGCATTTCCTGATTTGCTTCGATGGGTTTTATATCCGGGTGCACTTATTGCTTTTCGGAAGCTACCGGGTAAATGAAAGGAGAGAAATGGCTCCCCGTATTAGTTTTCAATTTGAGAATGGAGAGCTGAATTTTTACAATTGCTCGGTAAAACTGAATGAAGGCGAGCCCGGCGATTTTTATGACTGGGAAGTGGATACGATGTCTGAAAAATGGAATCCTTCCAAAGCGCTGAAAGCCCTTCAGGGGATGAAAGATACCGAAGCATGTGATGCGCTGCTTGATCAGAATGTTTTTGCCGGTTCAGGAAACATAATTAAAAACGAGGTGCTTTTCCAAAGGCATATCAATCCCGAAACGCTTGTGGAAACATTAACTACTCCTGAAAAAAAGGAATTGATCAAAGCGCTTCGTGATTATTGTTTTGACTTCTATACCTGGAAAAAAGCGTATGTTCTGAAGAAGCACTGGCAGGTATATCGTGCGAGTATGTGTCCCGATTGCCACCTTCCGCTTACAAGGCGTCACACCGGGAAAACAAACAGGAGGAGTTTCTTTTGTACCCATTGCCAGGTGCTTCGGAGATCTTTACCCGTTGCCCGGAAAAAGAAGAGTCATCAAAAATTAACTAAAACCACTACACGCGCATGAGCTCTAAAACCGCCCCTTTTTATGTGGGATGTTCAGGGTATTATTACCCGCAATGGAAAAACATATTTTACCCACCCAAAATGGCACCGAAAGACTGGCTTGGTCATTACAGTTCGGTTTTTAATACGCTGGAGCTGAATGGCAGCTTTTACAGTGTCCCTAAGCTGGCATCGCTTCAGAAATATTACAAGTCAACCCCCGCGGATTTCCGGTTCTCTGTGAAGGCAAACAAATACTTCACGCATATATTGAGATTGAAAGGATGCAAAGGTAAAATAGAGGAGTTTGAATCCCAGATACGGGAAGGACTGGAGGATAAGCTTGCCTGTATTTTGTTTCAATTCCCGCCTTCGTTTCACTATTCGAAGGAAAATCTCGACCTGCTTCTTGAAAATATCCGGTCTTCATCCGGGAATATCATTGAACTGCGCCATACGTCCTGGTGGAAGAAAGAGGTGTTTGCCGCTTTAAAAGAGCATTCCCTTAGTTTTTGCAGTGTTGATTACCCGGGGTTGTCAAACGAACTTCAACGGACTTCGGAGGTATTTTACCTGAGGTTGCACGGCACACCAGAGCTTTTTAAGTCGGACTACAACAATTGCCGTTTGAAGGCGTTTTTTGAGCAAATCCCGACTGGAGCGAAAGCTTACTATATTTACTTCAACAATACCTATTACGATGCCGCATTCAGAAATGCCAAAGAACTGATCGGTATGCTAAATGCCGGACATGAAAGCGTATTTAAAGAAGAAACACGGGTTCTGAAACGAAAACCGGCCGGCCAGCAGCAGATTGATTTCGGGGGTTAAGCGATATATACCTGTGATTGAACGAATATGAGAAAGAGCACAACGGTCCCCATTTAATTTTGGAAATAAATTCAGC
>DASYGQ010000066.1:0-2638 GCA_035999585.1 Bacteroidia bacterium
GCATCTCCGTGACCAAACAGTCCGGCCATAGCATATCCGCCATCCCAATGCTTGCTCGCATCCACCAGGATTCGCTGCACGTCCATATTCTCGGCTATCTTCTGGGAAATTTCTGCGTTGCTGAAATCCTTGCTTTTGAAATATCTGAACTGCCGCTCATTTTCCTCATCCAGGAAATGACCGATCTTTTCCATGACGGTAATGGTATCGGTCTTGTCCTTCGGATGCTGCCCGATGGCCACAAGCTGATCAAAAAGTTCATCGACATTTGTGAGATTAAAGTTTCCGGCCACAACCAGGTTGCGGGTCATCCAGTTATTCTGCCTGAGGAAAGGATGGCAGTTTTCTATGCTGTTGCCCCCGTAAGTTCCGTAACGAAGATGGCCCAGGAAGAGCTCTCCTGTAAATGCCACATTCTTTTTCAGCCATTCTGTATCCTGCAATCGTTCGGGCCTGCGCTTTCCGATCTCCTCAAACTTAGAATGGATTTTTCCGAAAATTTCTTTGATTGCGTTGCTTCCTGTAGCCCGGTAACGGCTGATATACCTGACACCCGGATCCACGTCAAATTTGATATTGGCAACACCTGCACCATCCTGGCCCCTGTTGTGTTGCTTTTCCATCAACAGGTAAAGTTTATTGATGCCGTAGAGTGAGGTTCCGTATTTTTCCTGGTAATAAGAGAGGGGCTTGAGAAGACGAATTAACGCGATTCCGCATTCATGTTTGATCGCTTCGCTCATGGGCTTTCGGGGCTGTTAAATGAAGATCAAATTTACGAAAAATCCATGAGCCGGAAGCCTGAAAAAATCAATTAGATCCCGATTCCGGTTTACTGGATGATTAACCAAACTCACTGTTAATCAGGATAAAACGAGGTATTAGAGACTTAGGCAAAGACGGACTTTTCCATTCCCAGCCATTTCAAAGCCGAGCCGTGCAAAAGCATCTCTTTTTCTGACTGAGAATAAGGCATGGAACGAATAAGTGTGCCGGGCTGAAGTTCACCCAAAGGGAAAGGATAATCGGAACCCAGTGCCACCCGGGAAGCGCCGAAAAGTTTGATGACATAATCAAGCATCAGGGGTTCGTGCACAAGGCTGTCGATCCAGAACCGGTCCAGGTATTCACGGGGATTGATGGCATTGTCAACAGCGACCAGGTCAGGCCGGCAATTAAAACCGTGTTCAATGCGGCCAATGGTTGCCGGAAAGCTTCCTCCTCCATGTGCAAAAGCCACGCGAAGGCGCGGGCATTTACTGAATACTCCACCGAAAATCATCGAACAGATGGCACGGGATGTTTCAGCCGGCATACCCACCAGCCAGGGTAACCAGTATTTCTGCATGTCCTTTTCCCCCATCATTTCCCATGGATGCACAAAAACAGCCATACCCAGTTCTTCGCAGGCCTGGAAGATTTCCAGAAACTGCGGTTCATTGAGGTTCATCTGATTTACATTCGATCCGATCTGTATTCCCCGGAAGCCGGACTTTTTACAACGTTCCAGTTCTTTGATCGCAAGGTCTGCGCTTTGCATGGGGATGGTGGCAAGCCCTGCAAAACGTTTCGGGAAACGGGAAACAATATTTGCAATGTGATCATTGAGAAATTTGGAGAGTTCAAGGCAGTCCTGAGGTTTAGCCCAATAACTAAACATCACAGGAACGGTGGAAAGCACCTGAACGTCTACACGATGGTGATTGCACTCTTTGATACGTGTTTCAGCGCTCCAGCAGTTGTCTTCAATTTCCCTGAAAAACCGCCCTGTATCCTGCATCATCCGTGCACAGCAAGGCTTGTGGTGATCCAGCGTGATAAAGCCACCATATCCGAATTTTTGTTTCCAGTCGGGAATATGTTCAGGAAGAATATGCGTGTGAATATCGATCGTCAGAATATCGCTCATGAAAATAGTGGTTCAGGTCAGGCAGTTCAGTGAAACAATTCTTTCTAGGTGGGTGAAGATACATCCTTGGGTGAAACAGGAGGCTCCATCACATGACCGCATTGCTTGCAGGTACGAAGGTCTGCGTTGCCATAAAATTCAGCGAACGTTTGTTGAAACTGAGTCATGATATTGGTGAGACTGAAATACTTCTCAAACAGCTTGTGATTACACTTTTCACAAAACCACAAAAGACCGTCTTTTTCATCGCTTCTTCGTTTTCGCTCCATGACCAGACCAATGGTATTCGGTCCTCTGCGCGGATTATGCGGAACACGTGGTGGCAAGAGAAAAATATCACCTTCCTTAATTTCAACTTCCACTGGCTTTCCGTTTTCCTGAATCTGAACGGCTATATTACCTTCCAGCTGGTAAAAGAACTCCTCGCTTTCATTATAATGATAATCCTTTCGGGAGTTAGGTCCACCAACCACCATAACAATGAACTCGGTATCCTCGTAAACCACTTTATTGCCTACCGGAGGTTTGAGAAGATGACGATTTTCGTCAATCCATTTTTTAAAATTAAAAGGGCGTCGGATATTCATGGTTCGAAATCTAAATTTCCACTAAGATAAAAATAGATTTGCGAATCCGGAATGAGGTTCAGGTTATATTCCAGGTCCTCGAGTGATTTAATAGGTTTGGCTCAAAACACCCATCCCATACTTCAAAATGGATACTTATGGG
>DASYGQ010000127.1:0-4573 GCA_035999585.1 Bacteroidia bacterium
TTCTTTCACCACCACGGTAGCGCCAATAATAGCTTCGCCGGTAGCTGCTTCTTTTACATAGCCACTGATCGTATACTTAGGAGTCTGTGCATTCAGCACCGAAGAGGAGAGCAGGCTCAGGAAGAGGTAAAATACGAATGCAGGTAGTTTCATCATTTGCAGGCACAAAACTAAGGAAACATTTTTTAGTCCGAAAGTTTCCTTCAAAATCTTTTCGCGTAAAATTAGGGAATTCGGCCATGCAGGCCGAAGGATGCAGGAGAGGCAATAAAAAAAGGTTCTGTATGACAGAACCTTTTGTAGTCGGGGTGAGAAGATTCGAACTTCCGACCTCCAGCACCCCATGCTGGCGCGCTAACCGGGCTACGCTACACCCCGAACTGAATATTATTCTCCTTTCAAACGAACATAAAAACCGATGAGGGAGGCGGCAAAAATACAAAAATATATTTCAGTCGGACAGAATTTCACAAATACCTCTTTCTTCTGCTTCTCTTAACCCCGATTCCTTACCTGAACACCACGACAGAATAACCTACCCAATGTCTCAGGTAAGCCTTGGCTGTGACATTCATTCCGAGATTATCGACCTGGATGAGCGGATGATCTATGGAGGTACAATAATCCAGTGCCATTCCCTGAAGAGGCAAGGCACCCGGAATCTCATTCTGTAAATGCCATCCTGTGATCATTCCCATAGGCACAGAATATCGGCCGCACCAGGTCCATTTATAAGTATGGTAATCATTCGGATCAACCGTATACTGAGTAAAACGTTTGACCTTTTCGGGTTTCACATCACCGGCCAGGCATTCCTGTATGATCTGATGCTCGTGCGCAACAGCCTGTTTGTATGCAAGGCTGTCGGTTCCATAGAATGCAAAATCCGAACCGTTCCACTCCTCATCTCCGTAATGCACGGCATCGGTTGAGATCAGGAGCGACACATCTGTTCCCCACACGTTGTCGTACTTCTTGAAAACCCTGGCAAGGGCCTTTGCCAGAGAAGAGGCGAGCTCATCCATCCGGCTGAATGGCATGGGAGGAACGAGGATGGAGATAATTTCAACATCACGGTTGTAGTATTGAAGAAAAGGCAATTCCGCTTCCACCGAATGCTCCGCTTCCTGAATGCTGTCATTCACAACAAACTGATCGGCCGGCAGTTCCTTCAGGATAGCATCCCGCATGGGTGATACACGGATACTTCCATAAGGCCCCCGCCAATGGGTATAATGATCGAAAATCAGTTTATTTTCGAGTTTGAACTTTTTGGCTTTGTGGGCCACACCAAAAATGATAACGGTTTTGCTCTGCACATTTTTCAGTACAAGCGGATACATGTATCCGGCATAAGCATAATCATCGTGGGGAGCAATGGCGAGGCGCCAGTTATCGCCGTTTGAAACATCATACAGTTTACGAAGCGAGGCCAGTTTCGGGCCCTGGCTTTGATCAATACGCTGAATAATGCTTTCCATCTGATCGCGGGTACGGGCAAAGCCAACCGTATCGGCAAGACCACGCAGGCGCACAGCTGTATCTTCACGAAGCTCCGGTGGTTTGGTGCGCGGGCCGGCTTTCTTTGTCTGAGCACTCAGTTGAACGCCCGAAAGAAGCAATATCAAAATCAGAATTTTAGGAAGTCTCATAACGAATCGGGGCCTGTTTAAATTACGAACGAAGTTAATCAAAGGCCTTTGAAGTATCAATCGTTTTCTTAATCCCGCTTTCGGCAAAACCCTCTCTCCATCCAAAGGAATTATTCATTCAAATTATGCGTATCTTCACCCATTAAGAATTGCATCTTTGTCGACCGAAAAACTTCCCTTCCCCAAACAGATTGCCTACGCATGCGGTATGATGGGTTGGAGCATCCTGACCAACATCATCGGGGTATTGCTTATTTATTTTTATCTGCCTCCTGCTAATTCAGGTCTGGTTACGTTGCTTGCTCAGGTAAGCCTGCTGGGTGTATTGAACCTTCCTTCAGTCATTACCATTGCCGGCCGGCTGGCAGATGCCATGTACGATCCGTTTATCGGTCAAACAAGCGACCGGAGCAAAAACAAAAAGGGAAGGCGCATTCCCTTCATGAAATGGAGCATTTTGCCGGCAGCCGGCTTCTGCATCCTGGTATTCCGGCCGCTTGATTCGGAGGCCAGTACAGCCAATGCCATCTGGCTTACCTTCAGCCTTATCCTGTTTTTTATTTCAGCAACAACCTATATCATTCCATACAATGCCCTGATGCCTGAGATGGCACATACCAACCAGGAAAAGGTGAAGTTCTCTACGTTTCAGCAGGTAGGTTTTGTCCTGGGAATGATCATCGCCTCCTCCACCAGCAACATCGCGAATCTGTTCGGGCATTTTTTTCCGGATTTCACCCGCATGGAGGCTTTTCAAACAGCCATCTGGTGCCTTGCCGGCCTGGGTGCCGTTTTCATGTTTATTCCTGTTCTGGTCATTGATGAAAGACGGTATTGCCGTGCCAACCCCTCTACCCTGCGACTTATTCCGGCTATGAAGCAGGCCCTGAAAAACCGGAATTTTGTGTATTATGTGGCGGCGGACTTTTCCTATTTCATGGCTTTGTATATCATCATGAGCGGGCTGCAGTATTTTGTCACGGTGCTTTGCGGCCTTCCTGAATCTATTGGTGTGATCCTGGTTGGAACCATGGTGGGTGTCTCGCTTTTGTTTTATCCCCTCATCAATATGCTTGCACGAAAGATCGGCAAGAAACCCATTGTGCTCTTTTCCTTTTTTCTGTTAGGGCTTGTATTTCTGAGCATATACTTCTTGGGCAAGTTTCCATTTGCTCCCAAGGCCCAGATGTTTATGCTTGTGTTTATTGCAGCGTTTCCTCTTGCCGCTCTCGGTATCCTGCCCCCGGCAATTCTGGCCGAGATTGCAGATGAGGATGCCAGGAAGACCGGAGAGAATAAGGAGGGCTTGTTTTTTGCCGTCAAGTATTTCTCCGTCAAGCTGGGTCAAACATTCGGCATCGGACTGTTTGCAGCGTTGACGCTTTATGGAAAAGATCCGGGGAATGATTACGGACTAAGGCTCAACGGGCTGTTCGGTGCCTCGCTTTGCATCCTGGCTTTTGCCGTTTTTTCGCGTTTCAGGGAAAAAAAATAAAAGCCTTTCTATTCCTGCCCTTTCTGTCTTCATGAAAAGTTTTTTTATTTTTGAAATACAAAACCGCACCGATGAAACAACTTCTCATATCTATCACTGCTGCCTGCATGCTGGTGGCTTTTCAGTCTTACGACAGTCATGTCCTGGGGAAATACTCCAAAAGCCCGACAGAGAGCATCGTCATGAACAGCGATCATACGTTTTTACAAACCATCGGGGACGACTGGCGCAAGGGCATGTGGAAATTGAAAAAGGATTCTATTATCATTCAGGATGGTATGTATCATTCATCCCAGCCCGGAAAAATCAAGCCTGAGTTTGGGATTACGTCTTTCATTCTGAAAAAGGAAGGCATCCTGGCGGGTAAAGATCTGTACCGCAAAGATGGAGCAAAGCCCTCCCCGCCTGC
The DNA here is from genome assembly GCA_035999585.1 of Bacteroidia bacterium. Classification (GTDB taxonomy): domain Bacteria; phylum Bacteroidota; class Bacteroidia; order Palsa-965; family Palsa-965; genus Palsa-965. The sequence continues at coordinate 3,557 of DASYGQ010000127.1, forward strand.
AGTCCATTCAACGCCGCATCATCATTGAACAAAACAGTCTGAACAAATTTACAGACAAAAAAAAGTCCCGCAGGCAGCGGGACTTTTTTCATTTCTCGGAAGAATTACTTCTTCTCTTCTTTCACTTCTTCGAAATCCACATCGGTTACTTCTCCGTCTTTGTGGTTTGCATCCGACTGGTGGGCACCGTTTGCGCCTGCCTGTCCTGCACCACCCTGAGCTTCCTGTGTGGCTTTATACATTTCTTCCGAAGCAGCCTGCCAGGCAGCATTGATGCTGGCAAGTGCGGCATCGATCTTATCAACTGATTTTTCTGCATGTGCAGCTTTCAGTTCGGTCAATGCTTTCTGGATTGTTTCTTTTTTATCGGCAGAAAGTTTATCGCCGTATTCTTTCAGCTGCTTTTCAGTCTGGAAGATCATTGTATCAGCGCTGTTGACTTTCTCCACTTCTTCTTTCGTCTTTTTGTCTGATTCGGCATTGGCTTCGGCTTCGCGCTTCATACGCTCGATCTCCTCCTGGCTCAGGCCGGATTTAGCTTCGATGCGGATGTTATGCGATTTACCTGTTGCCTTGTCTTTTGCAGATACCTGCAGGATACCGTTGGCATCGATGTCGAATGTTACTTCAACCTGCGGAACACCACGCGGTGCCGGAGGAATACCATCCAGGTTGAACTCTCCGAGCTTGCGGTTATCGCGTGCCATCGGTCTTTCTCCCTGATAAACCACAATCTGTACAGAAGGCTGATTATCGCTTGCTGTTGAGAAGGTTTCCGATTTCTTGGTCGGAATGGTTGTATTGGATTCGATCAGCTTGGTGAATACGCCGCCCATGGTTTCAATACCAAGTGACAGTGGGGTTACATCCAGAAGAAGTACATCTTTCACTTCGCCGGTCAGTACACCGCCCTGAATAGCAGCTCCGATTGCAACCACTTCATCAGGATTCACACCCTTTGAAGGTGATTTTCCGAAGAATTTCTCAACCGCAGCCTGAATAGCAGGGATACGGGTT
>DASYGQ010000148.1:0-5795 GCA_035999585.1 Bacteroidia bacterium
CCACATGGCCGGCAAATTGTTTGATCGCATCATTGCCCCCGGCGGCCATATTCAGGAATGCATTTTTTGATAGCTGTATCAGAAACAATTTCGCGCTCAGCTCCTCCACATTCATTTGCCCTTCTGCTTCCTTTCCATAAAAAATATTGTGCTGGTTGGCTGAGAGCTCAAAAGCCCTGCCCATGCCCTGATCGCGCATGGAAACTTTTCCCTGAAGGTTGAAGTGCATGGTGACCATCTCCACATCGCCTTTCCAGTCGAACACGGTAGGCGTGTTTAGTTCCGACTCGAAATAACTCATTTTAATGCCATCGAAAAACCATTGAGTCCCTTTGACAGTGCCATTGGGCAGTGCCAGATCAATGGATTCGGTTCTGAACCCTTTTTTTTCAAAATCCTGCGGTGTAAGGTTGTCCTTATACACGCTCTCATTTGATGCATCTTTCAGTTCAAAGCCCATTGCTCCTTTAAATATAAGTTTTACTCCTTTTGATGCAAGCCGGCGGGTTCTCGGAGGTCTAGTTTTGTATCAGAAAAAAAAGATAAAAATGATTGAGGTGTTCAGGACAAATGTAAAGAAAAAAGCAGAGGCTAAAAGAGTGCTGAAGCATTTATCGGATCAGTTTCCTTCGGCTTCCCTGAGCCTCGACCTGGAGGATTGTGAAAAGATATTGCGTATGGAAAGGCAAGGCCAGGGTTTTGATGCACAGGAGGTGATTGAAACCATCAGGCAGCAGGGTTTTGAATGTGAAATACTGGAAGACTAAATAAAAACCAATGGTAAACTTTAAAAAACTCAGGCAAATGATCGAAATCAAAGGCGACGGAAACATTGTTTCCAGGGAATTCAGCGTGAGTTCCTTCATACGGCTGCACATCTCGGGAAAAGGATTGATAGAACTGCACCAATCGGAAGAAGAGAAGGTGATTGTGGAAACGGATGAGAATCTGCTGGATTGTTTTGATATTGTGAACTCAGGCAGGACGCTCTATGTTTCGGCTGAGTGTAAATTCAGGAAGGCAGCCTATACAAAGTGTACAATCAGAATATACCTGAGGCAGGTGGATGTGCTGTATGTCAGAAACGAAGGAGCCACAGTGGTATGTCCGGATGAGATTGTACTTCTGAATCCCATTGAGATAAAAGTGCAGAGTCAGGGGGATACGGAATTGTATGTGAATGCCCCGGCCATCAAAATTTTATCCCAGACGCAGGGAGATGTGACCTTGAAAGGAAGATGCGGAAAGATGGAGATCAAAAATCAGAGCCAGGGAAATTTCAATTCCAGGGAGATGAAGGCGGAACATCTCATCATTAAAAACATGGCAGAAGGAAACGTGGATCTGTTTGCAAGCAAGGAAATAACAATCAGTCATTTCGGACAGGGAACGGTTCGTTATTGGGGCGAGGCAGTATTGAAAGATGTGAAGCAGTATGGAGATGGCCGGATTGCGCATCAGGTGGGATAAAAAAAATGGTAGTTCGCAAGGGATCTGCCATTCATTTTGATTTTTAGTTTTTATTTTCCAACCAATACCATTTTTCCATTGCATACCTGCTTGCCGGCTTTCACGGTATACAGGTAAACACCCGCTTTGAGGTCGCCACGGTTAATCACAAATCCATCAGCAGATGGGTTGTGCAGGATTTGATGCTGAACTTCCCGGCCTGTAAGGTCATACATGATAAATTCCGCATCCGATACCTGGCCTGCACCGCTGATCACCAGCGTTGTGCTTTCGCTGAAAGGATTGGGAAACGTATAGGAGTGGAGTGGCTGCGATTTATATTGCGCAGCAGCTTCATTGATTCCGGTCACCAATGGATCCGTGTTCAGGATATGGCCCAGGTTGATGGTATCATCCCCGTTTTTGTAATCGAGCCACATGAAGGAGTCGAAGAGCATCTCATCGGTGGTGCTGGTTCCTGCCTTGACGAGTTTCGGAGGATTATTGGGGTTGTTCGGGTTGTTGCTGGTATTGTCATACACATGTTTTCCGTAAAAGGTATATCCCGAAGGTATTTTCACGAGGAAGGGGAAATTGTAAAAGCCCTGGAACTCGAAATCCCATTTGTTGATACGGATCAGCGGAATGGTGTCTTTGGTGATGAAGTTATAGGCTAAATCCACGGAGCTCTGGTTCAGTTTGTGAGCATGCGGGAAGGCGGAGAACACGGAGTAAGGAGTGGTGATCCAGCCCACGGTCGGGTAGCTGGCGCTGGCTGTGGTTACCTGGTTGGCAGGCAGCAGCATGGTCCAGTTCTGCAACAGGGTTTTGCTGTGCATCTCTCGGATGCCGGCGGTTCCCACCGGATAAAAGAAGATGCGGATGGAGGTGCTGTCGAGCTGCCCCTGTGTTCCAGCCGGGTAATGGATCTGGAGTATGATTTTAGATCCGGCTTTGAGGCGCATACCAGTTCGCAGGGATGAACCGTTCGGGAAAATGGTTGGTCCGCCGCCGGGTGCCCAAACGCCCATGTTATAGCCCGGCTCCATGTAACAGCCTCCGGAGAGATCGCTGGTGACGGTGCCGGTGGTGTCGATGTTTTCAACCACGTGATGCACAATGGGAATATTGCCCGGAACTACTTCATAAGCCTGTATGATGCGGTCGGAAGTAAGTCCTGTCGGTAAAGCGAAGCAGTTGTATACGTCGCTCGTTGCTGTTGCATTACTGGCGAAGGTTGGGATGCGCAGGATAAGATCCGGGGTGCCCTTCAGTTTATAAGCATTGGAATATAATGGGGCTGGGGGCACCAGTGTGGTATCGCCCTTCAGGCTTCCGCCATTGACCCAGTTGATGATGGCCGTTTTCTCGCTGACGGTGATGAGCCTTTCGTTCAGATAACGGTGATAAGTGGTATCTGGAGGCCAGGGCGGCATGTGGCCTGATTGCAGATCGGCTTTGATGGAATGAGCCAGTGCCGATGTTTCCGTATAGTTCATCATCGAAGGGGCGTGCTGGTTCTCGTGGTGACAGGAGCTACAGCGGTTGAAAAAGATGGGCGCCACATCTTTGTAGGTGCTCTGCCCGAAGCTGAAGAAGGAAGCTACGGTGGCAGCGGCTGAAAAAAGGATATGAAGGAAATATTTTTTCATGGTCTTTGGGTTTGAGAAGCAATCACAGAAGATCTTTGGAACAGAATGTAAAAGCATCTGCCGGAGAAACCCCATATAATTAACTTCGTAAATGAAACATTGCTTCAAAAATAGCAAAGCCCCGTCCCTTTAACCTTTCCTGTTTGTGGTTTAAAATCAGATGCAGGAATACCCCGATCTATGTATTTTATTAGCAGGATTCAAGAGGAAGTGTACTAGAACCGGATGGCAAAATTGGCCTGGTACCACACATTTTTATAGCGGATAGCCGTGGATGAGCCATCGCCGCTGTTGTTCTGTATATCCCAGCAGGCACGCAGCCCGATGACGAAATGCTGAACATTGACATCAAAGCCGCCTGTGAAACCGAGTATATTCCGTCTCAGGTTTTTGTTTTCAAATACCTGATCGCGCACGGTGCTGCTGGTTCCATCCGAGTAGACATCGGTCTGCCGTATCAAAAAGGAATACTGCGGACCTGCCAGCAAGGTAAAGAATGCGCTGGGCTTCAGGGCGAAGAGTAAGGGCACATCAATGAAATTGGTGGTACGGATCAGCCCGTAATTTCCGGTCAGTACTTCACCCGATGTTTTGAATCCTTTCTGGGAGAAAAGGACTTCGGGTTGAATCCCGATGTATTTATTGATAGGAATGGATAAGAAAGCTCCTGCAACAGCCCCGAATTTCGGGTTCGCCTGAAAGTATTCTCCCTGAGAATCGTAAACGTTGGAATAATTGACACCTGCCTTCAGTCCGAAGTGAAGGGTTTCACGCATATCGGTACGCTCGCCCTGAGCGAAGGCATGAACTGCTGTGCAGAGAACAAGCAGGACCAGAGAGTGAATTTTCTTCATGACAGATGATTTCACCAAAGGTGAGGAAACCATCCTTCTCCAAACAGGATATTCGTTGAGAGCCCTTTTAGTATAGTCGGACTAAAAATGATAATTCAGCGTCAGAAACCGCAGGTAGCGCATGTTGAATGTCAGTGCACTGAACCTGGTTTCGGATTTGGCCCAGGTCTGACATGATGCTTTTTCCGCATTTCATGTAGGACTTTAATCAAAATTAGAATTGAGTTAGATTTGAAAGCTTGCTGACAAGTCCCTTGCTTTTTAATGATAAGCAAAAGAACATACCTTTATCTTTTAATCAGACAGATCTATGAGAAGACTTTTCATTCCTGTAATTGCTTCACTTTGTTTATGGGGAGCCTGCGGGCCATCATCCAAGCCTGTTTCCAATAACACAAAACCCATCACTGTCCGGCGCAATGAGATCAAAGCCTATTATCAGAAAGCAAAGGTGCTGGGTTGTTTTGTATTGTATGATGATTCCGCCAAAACCTATACCATCTGTAACGACAGCATGCTGAACCAGGCATTTTCGCCTGCATCCACCTTCAAGATCTGCAACTCGCTCATCGGCCTGGAGACCGGTGTGATCCCGAACGCGGATTTTGTCTTGAAATGGAATGGGGTAAAAAACCCGAACCCTAACTGGAACCACGATCAGGATATGACTGAAGCCATCAAGAACTCCACTGTATGGTATTATCAGGAGCTGGCCAGACGGGTAGGAGGCAGGCAGATGAAATACTGGCTTGATAAAGTGCCTTATGGCAATGCCGATACGAGCGGCGGAATTGATCAGTTCTGGCTGCATGGCGGACTGCGTATCACACCCATGCGGCAGATTGAATTCCTGAAACGCCTGCACGACAATACGCTTCCTTTTTCCCGGCGAAACATGAATATCGTCAAGGATATCCTTGTTCTGGGCGACAGCGCTGGCATCGTGCTCCGGGGCAAGACGGGCTGGGCTGTCAGGGAAAAAGAGAAAGATCAGACAGGCTGGTTCGTAGGTTATGTGGAGAAGAAAGGCAAGGTTTTTTATTTTGCAAACTGCATCTACTCACACGACCTGGATAATCCTGATTTTGTGAGTGCCCGAAAAGAAATTGCAATACAGGCTCTGCACGATCTGAAAATATTGGAATAAATACAAGCTATGGCCTCTATTCTTTTTTTGATAACCCTTGCCGCCGTTTTTATCCTGCTGATCCGTATGATACGGAATACTTTGACCGGCCGGCAAGTGGTGCCATCCCTGAAGCTTCTGGCAATCATTCTTGGGAGCTATGGTTTGTTATGGTTACTTGCTTACAGTGCGCAAAAAGACAAGCCTGTTCCATTCGGAACAGATATTTGCTTTGACGATTGGTGTGCGACTGTTCTGAAAGTTGAAAAGACAGCATCACTGGGAACCGGACTTCAGTCTCAGGGAAGCTTTTACATTCTTCATGTGCGGATGTCCAATCACGCATTGGGAATTGCACAGAAGCCATCAGAGCCACGTATACACATTGTTGACAGCATGGGTCATTCCTGGTCTTTTTCAAAAGAAGGACAGCAGGCTCTGGAGAGCGGCGCAGGCAGGCAACCGGATATAGGCATGAGGCTTCAGCTTGGAGAAAAGGTGGAAACGAAGCTTGTTTTTGATATCCCTGCCGGAGCCAAAGGCCTGACAGCTCTGATTGAAGAAGGACCGTTTATCACCAAATTGTTGCTTCCCGAAAGCAGGCAGGTATTTGTTCTGTAAGCACCGTGATGTTATATAACCGGATAGTTCAAACGGATGAGGAACTTGCTTCCCTTGCCGTTTTCAAAATGCAGTTTGCCATCGATCTGATCA
>DASYGQ010000149.1:0-20057 GCA_035999585.1 Bacteroidia bacterium
AACCTGATCCAGACCCCGCGTGATATTCCGATTACCGAAGGCAAAGACCTGAATAATCCCTTTAATAAATACGATGATGTGACCCATACCTATGGTTTTTACGCCGCCTATACCACCAACCCTTATTTTGTGCTCGAGAATTTCAAAAACTACAACAATGTCGACCGGATGCAGGGTAATTTCAGCCTTGCCTTCGACCGGTACAGCTGGATCAGCATTGTCGAAAGGGTAGGGGGTGATATTTATTCCGACCGCCGGACCCAGGAATGGAAGAAATACAATTACGACCCGATCGATCCGTATTATGCCGGAAACTCCAAAGTATATCAGGGCAAATATTCCCAGGACAATTACAACCTGGATGAAATTACCCACGACCTGATGGTTACCCTCAAGAAAGACCTGAACCAGAACTGGAAAGGCTCTTTATTGCTCGGGCACAACGTGCGTCAGAGCAAACTACTCGATACCTATGCGCAAACCAATGCCCAGGGCGGTATGGCCCTGCCCGGTTATTACAACCTGAGCAATTCCAACGGCCCTCCGCTTACGACCAATTCACTCACCGAAAGGCGCCTGATCGGTGCCTATGCCGAAGCCAATGTGAGCTATAAGAGCATGGTTTTTTTTGGCGCCAGCGCACGGAACGACTGGTCATCCACATTGCCTGTGCAGAACAGATCATTCTTCTATCCGAGCATCAATGCCTCCTGGGTATTTTCCGAATTGTTTAAAGAGAAACTGAAAACAAGCACCTGGACGTATGGAAAAATAAGGGGCAGTTGGGCCAGTGTCGGAAATGATGCCGCACCTTATCTGACCAGCTCCATCTTCAATGTGTCAAATTTTACCGGAAATTTTGGCGGAAATCAGTTTCCGTTCGGGAATGTGATCGGTTATTCGCAGGGTTACCGGGTAGGCAATCCTGATATCAAACCCGAAATCACCACCGCATTCGAACTTGGTGCTGAAATGGGTTTCCTGCAGGACCGCCTGGGTTTTGATTTCTCGGTATATGAAAACACCTCGAAAAACCAGATCATTAATGTTCCACTCTCGAATGCAACAGGATTTACAAGCCAGACTTTGAATGCCGGTGAGATTCAGAACAAAGGAATCGAACTTCTCATCCGCGCCACACCCGTATTAACAGGTAAAATGAAATGGGAAGTATACGGCACCTATACCAGGAATCAGAATACCGTGGTGTCGATTCAGCCCGGTATCGACCAGATTGTCCTCGGAGGCCTTTCCACCATGAGTGTAGTTGCCGCCGTCGGAAAGCCTTACGGATCATTTTACGGAGTCGACCTGCTGAAAGAAAACGGACATGTGGTGATCGACCAGGCGACCGGATTGCCGCTGACCACTCCGAATTCGGTTTACATGGGCAGTTATCAGCCTAAATTCATTGCTTCCCTGGGAACCAAACTGACATACGGGAATTTTACCCTGAATCTGCTCTTCGATACCAAAGTGGGAGGTTATTTTTATTCAAGAACAAAATCGCTGATGGATTTTACCGGCACTTCGGTGGAAACCGCAGCAGGTGGGAGGGGCAACCAGATCTGGCCTAATTCAGTGTATAGAGATGCAACCGGCAGTTACCAGCCCAATACATCCATCACTTACAATGTAGAGGATTATTATACGAATAAAATTCCCGACGGCCAGATGCTGATCGATGCAACTTACGTTAAACTGAGAGAGCTCAGCCTCAGCTATACTTTGCCCGGGCATTATCTGACCCAAACACCTTTCGGTTCCGCCTCTATCGGAATTTTCGGAAACAACCTCTGGATCTGGACACCATCTTCCAATCAGTATGCAGATCCGGAAATGAATTCCAGCGGCGCATCCAATGTGCAGGGCTTCCAGTTCAGTGCACAGCCTTCACAAAGAAATTACGGTATGAGGCTTAAGGTTACTTTCTAAATGAATTGTTTTAAAAACAAAAAAGCTATGAAAATTTCTGCTTTTACCAGATACGGATTGGTTGTTGTGCTTGCCCTGGCTACGGAAACAGGCTGCAAAAAAGATTATCTGAACATCAATGACAACCCGAATTTTCCGACCACGGTTGATGTAAGCGTGGTTCTGCCTTCAGCTGAAGTTGCCATTGCCAACGCGATGGGCAATGACCTGCAGATTACCGGAAGCATCTGGGCTCAATTCTGGACCCAGTCTCCGGCTGCTTCCCAATACAAAACCCTGGAGCAATACAGCCCCTCTTCCAGTTTTTTCGACAATGTCTGGAGGAATCTGTATGCAGATGCACTTCAGAACCTCAGTTTTATTGTCACCAAGGCTGGCTCCCAGGGCAGCATGCAATACGTGGCCTGTGCCAAAATCCTGGAAGCCTATTCGTTCCAGATGCTGACGGATAACTTCGGCGACATTCCATTCAGCCAGGCCTTGCAGGCAACAACCATTGTGACCCCGAAATATGACCGGCAGCAGGCTGTTTATGCAGGCATTATCAAATTGCTGAATGATGCACTGGGCCTGATCAATCTGACAGATAAGGTACATCCCGGAGGAGATGACCTGCTTTTTGGCGGAGACATGTCCAAATGGCAAAAATTTGCGAACACCCTGAAATTAAGGGCCTACCTGCGTATTTCCGGTGTGGATCCGACAAGCTCCGAGGCCGGCGTGCGCAGCTTATCCGGGCAGAATTTCCTGGGAGCCGGAGAAACGGCCCAGGTGAATTATATCAGTTCAGGCGGAAATACAAACCCGCTTTATTCATCCACCGTAGCGCTGGGAGGAACCCCGAACCTGCTTGCAAGTAAAACCGCCATGGATTACCTGCTTCAGAACAACGACAGCCGGGTAGGGGCTTATTATTCCCAGGCTCTGGTGGGCGGCTATGCCGGCCTTCAGCAGGGAAATTACAATACCACAACGAATGCATCGGGTATTTCTTATCCGAGCCCGAACGTGGGTGCCAATGCCAGCGACCCGGCTTCTGCTACCGCCCCGGTGAAACTAATGTCTGACAATGAAAGCTATTTCCTGCAGGCCGAAGCAGCTGCCCGCGGATGGCTGAATGCCGGCCAGCAACAGTTCTTCTATGAGTCGGGTATCCGGGCCAGCTATGCGGATTATGGCATCGCGGACAGCTCTGCAACAAAGTATATTGCACAGCCGGCCATTGCCTATCCGCTCGCCGGAACATTTCATGATCAGCTTCAGGCAATCATTACCCAGAAATGGATCTCCATGTGCGGCAATCAGGGCGATGAAGCCTGGATAGAATGGAGACGCACGACCTTCCCGTCCTTCTTTACCCAGTCTATGGTTTCGAACATCGGTTCCGGCCGTTTCCCCCGCATCCTGCTATACCCAAGTACAGAAGTAACCCGCAACCCGAACATGCCCGGACAGCATTTTATCTACGATAAAGTATGGTGGGATATCAATTGAAATTATAAAACGGAAAATTAAGACACCATGAAAAAAATACTGATTTGTGTGGCCCTTTTGTCAGCCGGCTTCACTGCCTGCAGAAAAGATAAAGTTGTATCGAAAGTGGTTACCGTAAGCTATCCTGTTATCACGCTCAAAGGCAATGCGGTTATCAGTACCGGCATCGGAACCGGCGCATATGCCGATCCGGGAGCAACCGGCTATGACGATGTAACCAAAACAACCGTCAGCCTCAGCCCTGTATCCAATAATGTAGATCTCACCAAAGCGGGTTTTTATTCCGTTGTTTACACCATGAAAAATGCCAACGGATATGTCAGCCAGGCCGTACGGCTGGTACTGGTAACTCCCGTTAGCCCGGCCATCGACTGGAGCGGAACCTATAAGCGGGTATCCAACGGCCAGCATGTAACCATAACCAAACAGGGAACCGGTTTGTATACAACCGACAATATAGGCGGGGTGGCTGGAGATCCTTCTTTCTTATTTCCGATTTATATCGGTCAGGTTTCTGATACAAGTATCCAGGTGCCTTCTCAGATCAGTCCCAAAGGCGGAACCCTGTATTGCACAAATACGACTTTCAGTCTGACTGCATCCGATACGACATTCTCCTATGTGGTGGTAGGCAGTTCATTCGGTACCGCCGTGCGCGCTTTTACGCACCATCCCTGATGTTCTTCCTTTTCTAGGAATCTATAAAAATATGACAGGATTAATACCGGGACTGGAGGAACATTAAAACTCAATGGCTCTCCGGCTCCTTATTTTATGATTTGCAACCCGCGTCAACGGATTTAGGGTATAGAATATGAATGGATGCCTTGGCACAATCATGAATGTGAAGTGAAAGAAATAAATTCAAATGGGTATCGGTTTCAGTTTTCATTCCAATGAATTCATGCAATTGGATATCCACTCCCATTATTCCTGAAAAGTAAATGAGAGGCGGTTTTTAAAATGAATTGAGAGAATATGCCATCAATTGTGAATTATGGAAATAAAAGATTCGCATCTCTTTTGAAGCATTTGAGAAATTATCATCGATTGCAAAGGCAGGAAACCCTTCACCGGATCCGTGTAGAGCTTAAGAAAATAATAAACTTGTTAAAACTCCTTTCTTATTGTCATGAAAAGTTTGATTACCCAAAGCATGCAGAATCATTTGGAAAGATATTCAAGCTGGCAGGCAAAATCAGAGAGAGACATGTTATTCAGGAACTTCTTAAGGAATACGGAATCAAACAACCTCAAGAGCCGAATAAAATTCGCGAAAAGGCGAAGAAGCAGATGGAGTTATTTGTGAAAAAGGTGCCAGAATTTGAAAATAAAATTAAAAAGCACAAGAGGAAATTCCTAAAGCATTTAAAGCATATTGAAGGCGCTTGTGTCAAAAAAAATCTCTTGAAGGCAAAAAATGAATTCAAAAATAAATCGCTCGCGAAATTAGAAGATTCTGAACTTCACCGGACCAGGAAGATTGCAAAGCAAATCATCTATCTTTCCCGTCTGTTGAAACTAAACGATGCGGATCGGACTTTTTTTACAGGAACAGAGAAAGCAATGGGCGTATGGCATGATAAACAGGTTGTGGTTGAGTATCTGAAGAAAATGAAACCTGCCGGATTTGTAAAAATTGGCAGGGAATTGGAGAAAAGAATCCATTCAGAGGCTTTTGAAATTAAAAAAAACATTTCCAAATTTTATGCAATGGACTCAGCGCCACTCACTTTTCGCAAAAAGTAAAAGAGCTCAGACAAAAATGACTCAGTCCCCAGGTAGCCGTAGCTTCAGCGAAGGCTTACCCTCATGCAACAAAAGCCCCAAAATATAGGTCACGATTGGCCGCGCCAATGGAAATTAGGGCTGGTGAGTTTGAGAGTGAAGAAAAAACAGGGCGAGTGTTTTCGCTCTGATCCTCTTTTAAATCCGGAAAAGTGTGAGAGTCAGAATGAGAGTAAGGAAAAAAATCAGTGTGAAAGCCCCTTCTCCACACTCGCTCTCACTCTCACACTGATTTTTTGTACCTGCAGGGTTGTATTTATCGAACTTTTCAGCTCAATTACAGGAAAGTGTGAGAGTCAGAGTGAGAGTGAGGAAAAAAATCAGTGTGAAAGCCTCTTCTCCACACTCGCTCTCACTCTCACACTGATTTTTTGTACCCGGAGCCGGGGTCGAACCGGCATATCCGTGAAGATACTGGTGTTTGAGACCAGCGCGTCTACCAATTCCGCCATCCGGGCGTAGACTTGTAATTCCTGTTCTTTAGGGCAATTGGACTGAAAATGCTTCAAAATAGCCTCAAAAACCCTTCAAACAGGGCACGAAAATACCGAATAGTTTGAGTTCCGCAAAAAAATATGCAAAAGCCCATATCCATTGGGCCGGCTCATTGGTTTTTTTGCTATCTTCGCGTCCCTTATTCATAGAAAGTGGAAACAAAGGTAAAAATACTTGCAGGAGGAGCGACCCGTGATCTGGCCGAGAAAATCGCCGGAGCTTACGGACAGGAATTGGGCAATGTGGTGCTTACCCGCTTCAGCGACGGAGAGTTTCAGACCTCTATTGAGGAAACAGTCCGCGGAACAGATCTTTTCATTGTTCAGTCCACATTCCCCCCAACCGATAACCTTTTCGAGCTTTTATTACTTGTGGATGCTGCCAAAAGAGCCTCCGCCAAGCAAATTGTAGCCGTTATCCCTTATTTCGGATGGGCCCGGCAAGACCGGAAAGACCGTCCCCGTGTAGCCATCGGCGCCAAGCTCGTGGCAGACATGCTGGCTGCTGCCGGTGTAACCCGTCTGGTAACCATGGATTTACATGCTGACCAGATCCAGGGCTTTTTCAACGTGCCGGTGGATCATCTCTATGCTTCTTCCATCTTTTTGCCTTATATCCAGAAACTGAACCTGCCCAATTTAACCATTGCGGCACCGGATATGGGCGGTACCAAAAGAGCCAATGCCTATTCCAAATACCTGAAAAGCGATATCGTGATCTGTTACAAACAGCGCACCCGCGCCAATGTGATCGACAGCATGACCGTGATCGGGGAAGTGGAAGGAAAAAATATCATCCTGGTGGATGACCTCATCGATACCGGAGGCACACTCACCAAAGCAGCTGATATGATGCTGGACCGTGGTGCCCTCAGCGTAAGAGCTGTATGTACACATGCGGTATTGTCAGGGAAGGCTTACGAAAACATTGAGAAATCAAAAATCGAGGAGCTGATTGTGACGGATACCATTCCGCTTAACCGTCAGAGCCCGAAAATAAAAGTATTGTCGGTCGCTTCTTTGTTCGCCTCGGTATTGCACAAGGTGACAAGCTACGAATCGATCAGTTCTAATTTTATAGTTTAACGTCCGTTCTTACAAATAAGTAAAACCGGAAGAGACAGTGATACAGGACGGTATCGCGAGGCTTCCACAAAACAAAAACAACATGAAATCATTAAAGATCAGCGGTACAATCAGAGCCAAAGTGGGCAAAAAAGGAGCAATGGATCTTCGCAGAGAAGAGAAAGTGCCTTGCGTATTGTACGGAGGAAAAGAACAGATCGCTTTTGCAGTGATCGAAAAGGATTTTAAACCACTCGTTTACACTCCTGAAATGCATACCGTAAAACTGAGCCTCGAAGGAAAAGAGTTTGATGCCATTCTTCAGGATATCCAATACCACACCATCAGCGATAAAATCATTCATGCCGACTTCCTGCAGATCATGCCAGGCAAATCGGTTGTGATGAATATCCCGGTGAGAACAGAAGGTGCTGCTCCCGGTGTGAAGGCAGGTGGAAAGCTTCAGAAAAAATTGCGTACCGTGAAAGTGAAAGGTCCGATCGAAAAGATGCCTGACGCTATCACACTGGACGTTTCCAAACTTGAAATCGGAGATTCTATCAAGATCGGCGACCTGAAATATGCAGGCATGTCTTTCCTGCAGGCCCCGAATATTACTATCGTTGGTGTGCGCATGACCCGTAACGTGGTTGAAGAAACACCAGCTGCCGGCGCTACAACTGCTGCTGCTCCTGCTGCCGGTGCCGCTGCTCCAGCTGCTGCCAAAGCCGATGCCAAAGCTCCTGCTGCCGATGCAAAGGCTCCAGCTGCCAAAGCACCAGCTGCCAAAAAATAAATCATCTCTTTTTGTTGAAATCCCTTCCCGGCCTTCGGGAGGGGATTTTTTTTACTTTTGAATCCTATGAGCAAATTTCTCATCGCCGGACTTGGCAATATCGGGGAAGAATACACAGACACCCGTCACAACATCGGCTTCAAAGTGCTGGATGAACTGGCGAAAAAAGAAAGCCTCTCGTTTCACACCGACCGGCTTGCTTCTGTGGCGGAGTATAAATTCAAGGGCAAAATATTCATCCTCATAAAGCCTTCAACCTTTATGAACCTGAGCGGTAAAGCAATCAATTACTGGATGCAGGCGGAGAAAATACACATCGAAAATATTCTGGTGGTTACCGACGATCTTGCGCTTCCCTTCGGATCCTTGCGGATGAAAACAAAAGGCAGTGACGGCGGACATAACGGATTGAAAAGCATTCAGGAAACCCTCAACAATACTGAGTATACGCGAATCCGTTTTGGAATCGGAAGTGAATTCTCACGTGGCAAGCAGGTGGATTATGTGCTTGGAAAATGGAGTGAGGAAGAAGCCAAAGCGCTTCCTCCGAGAATAGAAATGGTTCAGGATATGATCCGGAGCTTTGGAACCATCGGCCCTCAGCGCACGATGAGCGCTTTCAACAATAAATAAACACTTTAGATTTTCTGGAGCACCTTTTTAATGCTCACCTTCTCCTCAATGATAGCAGGAAGCTGTGCAATAGCTACCCGCTCCTGCAGCATGGTGTCGCGGTAACGGATGGTGACGGTATTGTCTTCCAGTGTTTGCGGGTCTACCGTGATGCAGAAAGGCGTGCCGATCGCATCCTGGCGACGGTATCGTTTTCCGATATTGTCTTTTTCTTCCATCATGCACATGTGATCAAAACGAAGCATGTTGAAGATCTCGGTGGCTTTCTCAGGCAGCCCGTCTTTCGACATGAGCGGGAACACCGCCACCTTGATCGGTGCCAGGAAAGGCGGCAGGTTCAGGACAACACGGGAATTCTCTTCTTCTTTGCCGTTGGTTGGGTTGACGGTAGCCGGAAGTTTTTCTTCGGTATAGGCATGTGACAGCAAAGCCAGGAACATACGGTCGAGCCCGATAGACGTTTCGATTACATAAGGCACATAGCTCTGGCTGATTTCGGGATCGAAGTACTGAAGCTTTTTACCCGAAAACTGTTCGTGCTGCTTGAGGTCGAAGTCGGTCCGTGAATGAATGCCTTCCAGTTCCTTGAAGCCGAAAGGAAATTCAAACTCAATGTCGCAGGCTGCGTTGGCATAATGCGCGAGTTTGATGTGATCGTGAAAGCGGTATTTCTTTTCCGGAGTGCCCAGTGCTTTATGCCAGCGGAGACGTGCTTCTTTCCAGTATGCATACCATTCCATTTCGGTGCCGGGTCTCACAAAGAACTGCATTTCCATCTGTTCAAATTCACGCATCCGGAAGATGAACTGCCGGGCAACGATCTCATTGCGGAACGCCTTGCCTGTTTGTGCAATGCCGAAAGGAATTTTCATGCGTCCGGTTTTCTGAACATTCAGGAAGTTTACAAAAATACCCTGGGCTGTTTCAGGCCGGAGATAAATCACAGAAGCATCTTCCGTGACGGAACCCATGGCGGTAGAGAACATGAGGTTGAACTGGCGTACTTCAGTCCAGTTGCGTGTGCCGGATACAGCGCACACAATTTCACTGTCGATGATGATCTGACGTACCTCGGTCAGGTCATTGGCTTCCATCGCGTTTTTGAAACGGGTATGGATCTCATCGATTTTCTGTTTGTTCTCCAGCACACGGGGATTGGTTTGCCGGAACATTTTCTCGTCAAATGTTTCACCGAAACGCTTGGCGGCTTTCTCCACCTCTTTATCGATCTTGGCTTCGATCTTGGCCATGTGCTCTTCAATCAGCACATCCGCGCGGTAGCGTTTCTTGGAATCTTTGTTGTCGATCAGCGGATCGTTGAAAGCATCCACGTGACCGGAAGCTTTCCAGGTGGTGGGGTGCATGAAAATGGCGGAGTCGAGGCCCACGATATTTTCGTGCATCTGAACCATGGATTTCCACCAGTATTCGCGTATGTTTTTCTTGAGTTCCACGCCGTTTTGCGCGTAGTCATACACAGCGCTGAGGCCGTCATAGATTTCGCTCGACTGGAATATAAACCCGTACTCTTTGGAGTGGGAAATAACGTTTTTAAAATGCTCTTCGTTGTTTGCCATAGGTGGCAAAATTAAGGAAAATCATATACAAGAGCCGGGAGAGAATTGCTTTTTAGAACTCCACATGAGCCCGCAGAGCCCATACGTTTACCGGGCCGCGGTCGCGGTTATAGGCAGGGTTTTGGACGTATTGATAATCGCCGCTGAACCAGAGTGATCTGGCCAGCTGAATACTGTAAAACACTTCGCCGATGGTTTCGGCTCCGTAATGCGGGAGCTTGCCATCGCCGATGAGGAAACCATAGCCTCCGTAATTCAGAAAGTCCCAGTGGTCGTTCGAAATCCCATTGGCTACCACAGCAATCCCCAGGATATCATCCGGGCGCTTCCAGCGTGTTCCTTTGATATCGATCCCAGCGCTGATGGTCTGATCTATTTCGGTAAATGCCCAGGTGGCCGAACGTCCGTCGTTCCAGCCGGCACGCATGAAAACAGATGCATTGTCACTCAGACTTTGTTCGGCATTGAGGCCGATTCCGTATTTCACTCCGGTATATGCAGTACCGTTGTTCACGTTCATGGAGGTGTCCACACCGGTAAGGAGGTTGCTGATGGCGGTTTTATAAAGACCGGCACGGCTCAGGTTGCGGTATAGCAGGAGGCGTACAGCGCCCTTTTTCTCTTTTATCCGGTAATCCTTTTCCAGTTCGATTGTTTCGCCTCTCGCTTTGCTGATGTTCCAGTCGAAATCCTGTCCGTTGGCCACGAGGGGTTCCGTTGTTTCTGCAAAACGTACAGCATAGGAAGGGGTGATGTATTCAACAGCGAATCCCCAGGTATAACCCCGTGTATTGGCAGGATAATCCCAGGCCCCATTGCTCATCAGCGACCAGTTCATGAAACGTGTGCGGGGATCTTTGCTGCAGCTGTTGTTATCGAACATGTCGGCCATTGAAAATTTACCGAGGGTGAGCGTGATGCGTTTTTTAGGAATGACCTCGCCACAGAGCTGATTCTGGCAGGTGAGACCATTTGCTGTGTCACAGACACAATCCTTTCCGATGGCGAAATACTGCCGGAGAAAAATGCGGCCGAGGTAGAGAGAGGGGGAAGGGTCGCCGATGCGGAAGCATTCTCCGTTGGGGAACCCGGCAATGCCGAGCGTGCTGCTCATTCCCTTGCCTCCGGGTATTTCGGGGTTGACATAGACACTGGCACCTTTCCAGAGTTTACGTCCCAGATAGAGTGTGCTGGTCACAGAAAAATCCTGTTCGGCTTTGGCACCCATACTGTTTGCTCCGGAGTAGGGAGCCTGAAAATCAGGATGTCCCTGCATGATGCCGGTGAACTGAAAGTGATAACTCCATTTTTCAGGGGCAGGCGTGATGTTGAGGTTGCTATCGCGCTGAGCGAGGGTTGAAGCGGCAATGCAGAAGAAAAGAAGGAAGGAGGCAGTTCTCATCATAAACACAAATTTTCGCGTCAAAGGTAAGTTTAGGTTTTGTGGTTTCTGAGTGTCAGCAGACCGGTTATACAGTTTGATTGTTCAAAAGAGGAAATTTATTTTACGGAAAGAAGCACCCTTTCTTCAGAATCTGCCGGGATTGGGGTAAATTGCGCCTTCACAAAACGCAACATGCTGGCAATCGGAAAAACCCTTATTTCAGAAGACATCCTGGAGAAAAAATTCGTCTGCGACCTGCAGGCTTGTAAAGGAGCCTGCTGTGTGGCAGGTGACTCGGGCGCCCCGCTCGAAAAAGATGAGATAGAGATCCTGGAAAAGATCTGGCCCAAGGTAAAGCCTTATGTGCCGGCTGATGGGGTAAGAGCGATCGAAAAGCAGGGTACCTGTGTGGTGGACAGCGACGGAGATGATACCACTCCGCTCATGGATGGCAAGCATTGTGCATTCACTTTCTTTGAAAAAGACGGTACAGCCAAATGTTCCATTGAAAAGGCCTGGCTTGATGGAAAAATCAAGTTTAAGAAGCCGATCTCCTGTCACCTGTATCCCATCAGGGTTAAGAAGACAAAAGCCGGCGATGCATTGAATTACGACCGGTGGGACCTCTGTAAACCAGCCTGCAAGTGTGGTGAGAAACTGGATGTGCCTGTTTACAAGTTTCTCAGGGCTCCTCTCGAGCGAAAATATGGTAAACAGTGGTTTAGGGAGTTGGAGCTGGCCGCGGAATTGTACAAAAAAGAAAAAAAGCCTTCGCGGTAAGCTACACAATAATTTCGACCAGCACCAGAATTCCACACATTAATTAAAGAAAATTTTACTGACACTTCATTTTCCTTTCAAACTGTTTGTTTACTGGTATTTCAGAAATTAATTAACATTTCGACGAAAGCCTACATGTTTAAAACTTAGGGCAAATGTTAACTTAATAGACTTGACTCATCCCTTTTTTTAATCAAAATTTGTAAACCGTTAATCGCCAATTCCGCTCCAATCAGAGGATTCAGCATAAGAGGCTGATTTAACAGGTTTTAAGTCAGTAAGGTTTTTGGTTTTTGAATCGCTCACGGAACAAAGGAATTTTCGAATCAGTTTTTAAAGCAGGAGGCATTAAAATATGGCATTAGTTGAACCCATTTTAGAAGAAAATAAGGACCGTTTTGTTCTTTTCCCCATCAGCAACAAGGAGATGTGGGAAATGTATAAGAAAGCTGAAGCCAGTTTCTGGACAGCTGAAGAAATTGACCTCAGTTCAGATACCGCCGATTGGGAAAATAAGCTCAACAGCGATGAAAAGCACTTCATTAAACACGTACTTGCCTTTTTTGCCGCCAGCGATGGCATCGTCAATGAAAACCTGGCTGTTCACTTCATGCGTGAAGTTCAGTACCCGGAAGCACGTTGCTTCTATGGTTTCCAGATCATGATCGAAAACATCCACTCCGAAACGTATTCTCTGCTTATCGACACCTATATAAGAGACCCCAAAGAAAAGCACGATCTCTTTCATGCCCTCGATACCGTACCCTGCGTAAAACAAAAAGCCGACTGGGCATTACGCTGGATCTCAAACGGTTCATTCGCTGAAAGACTGGTGGCTTTCGCTGCCGTGGAAGGCATTTTCTTCTCCGGAAGCTTCTGCTCCATATTCTGGCTGAAGAAACGGGGTCTGATGCCCGGACTGAGCTTCTCCAACGAGCTCATCTCCCGCGATGAAGGCCTGCATTGTGATTTCGCCTGCCTGCTTTATTCCCAGCTTACCCATAAGCTGCCCGAACAGCAGGTGACCGATATCATCACCAATGCAGTTGTCATCGAAAAAGAATTCGTTTGCTCAGCTTTGCCTGTCCGCCTCATTGGTATGAACTCGGACAACATGTGCCAGTACATTGAATTTGTGGCCGACAGACTCCTCGTGGCTCTGGGCTGTCAGAAATTCTACAATGCAATCAATCCCTTCGATTTCATGGAAATGATCTCCTTGCAGGGAAAAACCAATTTCTTCGAAAAACGTGTAGCAGAGTACAAGAAAGCAGGTGTTGGCAACGCAAACGAAGCACAGAAATTCAGCCTCGAAGAAGACTTTTAAGAATAATTTACGCTTACCCTTTATTTTTCCCGCGTGGGCTCATTGCAAACGCAACGGATTTCTGGCCCCCAGTGCGAAAAAATAAAGAGTTCAGGCGAATAGCATAACAGACAGAAAAGCTCAGGATTAGCTTAACAATTCAAACAGTATTAAAAGATAAGGCAATTAAAAAAATCAACGAACCCCAAAATTCCCCGTTTATGTACGTAATCAAAAGAGACGGCAACCGTGAATCTGTGAAATTCGATAAGATCACAGCACGTATCCAAAAATTAAGCTACGGGCTTGATCCCGTTCATGTGAATCCTGTTGCTGTTGCGATGAAAGTAATAGACGGTATATACGAAGGCGTGTCAACCAGCGAGCTGGATAACCTCGCTGCTGAAACCGCTGCTTCACTCACCGCCAAGCACCCCGACTATGCATTGCTCGCTTCGCGTATCGCCGTGTCGAACCTGCACAAGAACACCAAGAAATCGTTTTCGCAGACTATTGCGGATCTCTATAATTACCTGGATCCCAAAACCGGTCAGAAAGCAGCTCTCATCGCGGATGATGTATACGAAATCGTTTCAGCCAATGCGCAGGAACTGGATTCGACCATCATTTACGACCGCGATTTTGGTTATGACTACTTCGGTTTCAAAACGCTGGAGCGTTCATACCTGCTGAAACTCAATGGCCAGGTGGCTGAACGTCCACAGCACATGATCATGCGTGTTGCTGTTGGTATCCATAAAGAAGACATTGTTTCCGCTATCGAGACTTATAACCTCATGAGCGAGCGCTGGTTCACGCACGCAACACCTACCTTGTTCAATGCCGGTACACCCAAGCCACAAATGTCGTCCTGCTTCCTGCTTTCCATGAAGGATGACAGCATTGACGGAATATACGATACCCTGAAAAACTGCGCGAAAATATCGCAGAGCGCCGGAGGCATCGGACTGAGCATTCACAATATCCGTGCTACCGGTTCTTATATCAAAGGCACAAACGGCACATCCAACGGAATCATCCCGATGCTGCGTGTGTACAATGACACGGCGCGCTACGTGGATCAGGGCGGAGGAAAGCGCAAAGGCTCTTTCGCCATTTACCTGGAGCCCTGGCATGCCGATGTGTTTGAATTCCTCGATCTCCGCAAGAATAACGGAAAAGAAGAGATGCGCGCACGCGACCTCTTTACTGCCCTCTGGATACCCGATCTGTTCATGAAACGTGTGGAAGAAAACGGTAAGTGGTCCCTGTTTTGCCCCAACGAAGCACCAGGCATGTCCGACTGCTGGGGTGAAAAATTTGAAGAGCTGTACGAGCGTTACGAACGCGAAGGCAAAGCCCGCAAAACAATTGAAGCCCGCGAACTCTGGAACAAGATTCTGGAATCGCAGGTGGAAACAGGCAACCCTTATATGCTCTTCAAAGATGCCTGCAACGGCAAGAGCAATCAGCAGAACCTCGGTACCATCAAATCATCCAACCTCTGCACAGAGATCATGGAATACACAGATGCCAATGAAGTGGCTGTCTGCAACCTGGCATCCATCGCATTGCCCCGCTTTGTGATCGACGGTAAATTTGATCACCAGCGCCTCTTTGAAATCACTTATGTGGTGACCAAGAACCTGAATAAGATCATTGATCGCAACTATTACCCGGTGCCTGAAGCACGCCGCAGCAACATGCGCCACCGCCCGATCGGTATCGGCGTACAAGGCCTGGCTGATGCTTTCATCCTGATGCGTTTCCCTTTTGATTCACCGGAAGCACAGCAACTGAACAAAGAGATTCACGAAACCATTTACTACGCTTCCATGACCGCATCGAAAGATCTGGCCAAAGCGGAAGGCGCTTACGAAACATTCCCCGGTTCACCTGTATCCAAAGGAATATTCCAGTTCGATATGTGGGGAGTAACACCAAGCGACCGTTGGGAATGGAACGTGCTGAAGGAAGAAGTGAAGACACACGGAGTGCGCAACTCCCTGCTGCTGGCTCCGATGCCAACAGCATCCACTTCACAGATCCTGGGCAACAACGAATGCTTCGAGCCTTATACCAGCAATATCTATGCACGTCGTGTACTGAGCGGTGAATTCGTGGTGGTGAACAAGCACCTCCTGAAAGATCTCGTGAAACTGGGCATCTGGAACGATAAACTGAAAAACAAAATCATCGCAGCCAACGGATCGGTGCAGGATATTGAAGAGATTCCGCAAAATGTAAAAGAGATTTACAAAACGGTTTGGGAAATCAAGATGAAAACCATCATCGACATGGCAGCCGACCGCGGCGCTTATATCTGCCAAAGCCAGTCGCTCAACCTCTTTGTTCAGGAACCTAATTTCGCAAAGCTCACTTCCATGCACTTTTATTCCTGGAAGAAAGGACTGAAGACAGGCATGTATTACCTGCGCACAAAAGCAGCAGCCGATGCCATCAAGTTCACCGTAGAAGCACAGGAGACAACCAAAGAAATCCTGGGCAACGAAGACGAGCTCATCAGCGAACGCAATTCAGTTATCGCCAGCGAAGTATCCTGCTCGCTCGATAATCCGGATGCCTGCGAAGCCTGCGGATCCTAAGTACAACATATCAGCTTATACGAAGCCCCTTGATAAAACAAGGGGCTTTTTTTTAACAAACAATCTCAAGCACTATGCGCAAATATTTTCTGTTGTTACTTCCTCTTTTTTGCATCACGCCGCTGAGTGCTCAGGACACGATATTCAAAAAAGGCGGAGGATTGATCCCCTGTAAAGTAGCGGAGGTGGGAGAGGTGGTGATCTTTAGCCAAAAGGGATCTGACGCAGGCTCTAAGTATTTAATTGCTAAATCAGAAATTATCTCCATTCATTATGCCAATGGAACAAGAGATGATTTTGATGTAGCAAATCAAACTGTTCAGCAGGAGGAGTTATTTGTGAAAGAGGAGAAACCGCTCAAGCCGCTTTGCAGGTATGCGGTATACTCTGAACTGGAAAAAATGCTTATCAGTGAAACCAATGTGGGTTTCGAATACAGATTCAACCGATACATGAGTCTGGATTTGAATATCGGACATATTCATTACAATTCACTCTTTGACCCCTGGGTGTTTTCTCCCAGTCAAAATGATTGGCCCGGAACTGTTTACAGGGGAACCTCATATCGTTTCGGATTAAAAATGTTCCCAAGCCCTAAGAAGCGGAACTACATTGCCATCAAAGGTTTGTGGAAGACCATGTATTACAGTGGCATGAAATTTCTGGATATGAAGAGCGGTTACAGTCTGACCACGCAGCGATCGGAATCAGCTACTGTAAGAGGGCTGGAAATAGAAGGAGGGCACGAATTCAATTTAGCGGAGGGGCATATACTTTTCGAATTATTCTATGGGATTGGTTTTCGGGTAAGAGAAAGAAATTACACGACATACTCTCAGACGGAAAACGGATCTTTCCCTGTTCCTGCCGGAATGGGAACCTATCCAACCGGATCGTATGTACTCATACAGAAATACCCAACACTCGAGTTGGGGTTCAAAATGGGCTTTTGTTTCGGCAAACTCAAAGCCGAATAAGCATTCACTTTATTTACTGGATGCGCCCTGCTGATTTTTTCGATTTTGATTTCGGAAATAAGCATTGATCCTGTCTTTTACATTTTCCCGAATACTGACATAGAAGAAATTATAGTCATACAGGTGATAGCTTTTAGAACGCGCATAACCTCTGTGGCGCGGTGCATGCACCCAAAGCAAACCTCCGGGCGTGCATTTCGCATCGGCGATGCCTTTATCCACTGTTTTAAATGTAAACCGGACAGAGCCCTTGTTGGCCGAAGCAGGCACATACAATGTGTCTCTTCTCCAGCTCAGAGGATTGGTGCATTCCAATTGCGGTTGCTTTTCACTGAAGAGTTTTTCCCGGCCCCAGCGCAAGGTGTTCCAGCTTACGAAGCAGCCTGTTTGACCGGCTGAATCGCAGGGGACAATTGTTTTGAATGTTCCGGGGGTGACAGGCCTGCCGATGATATAACAGGCCACCAACTGCTTGTAAAGAATGGAATCATGATCGAAGAAATCATGCAGCAGACGAACGGCATGATCGGTTCCCTGGCTGTGTGAGGCAATGATGATGGGCCTTCCGTGATTGTAATTTTTGAGATAGTAAATAAAAGCATTTTTCACATCCCGGTAAGCCGTGTCGAAAGCCGGCTGGGCATTTCCTTTCTTGTCGAGATACGCCATGATTTCTGCCTGGCGGTATCGCGGAGCATAAATTTTACAGCTTTCATTGAAAACACTGGCCTGACCCCGTATGGTACTCCGGTCGGTAAAACGGTTGAGGGCTTTGTTTCTTACATCCGCATTCCAGTGATGGCCTATCAGATAACTGGTCGGATGAATGAAGAATACATCTACTTTTGCATCAGCCTGGCCGTCTTTTGCTCCAACGATTGGCGGCAGCGCATCAGCACTGTCTTTTATAGCGGGCAATGAGGCCCAGGAACTTTGTCTTGAATAATCCGGTGGCGGTGGCGTTTTTGTTTTGGGAAAAGAACGAACCGGAACCAGGCAGGAAGTCAGACAAAGCAAAAAACTAAAAAAACAGAGCAGAATATTTTTTTTCATCATTCAGGCCTCAAAGGAGTATCAGGTAATTCTGTAAAGTTAAAAGGAATCGACAGTTTAAAATACATCGAAATGAGAAAGGTTTCTGATATTCGTCAGCCTGCAGTATTGCTTTTAACTTTGCTTCTTTCTATAGGCAGCCTGGCGCAAAACCTGACGGAGGTGAGTGATTTCGGCATGAATGCCGGCAACCTTCGCATGTTTATGCACATCCCTCCGGGAACTGATAAAAGGCAGAGAAAACAACTTGTGCTGGTGCTTCACGGATGCACTCAAAGCGCGGGCATTATCTCGGCGCAAACCGGATGGAACAAACTGGCTGATGAATATGGGTTTCTGGTTGTTTACCCGCAGCAAAAGCTCATCAACAACGCGGGAAAATGTTTCTGCTGGTACCGCCGGGGAGATATTACCAAAGGAAAAGGGGAGGATGCTTCGATCATGGAAATGGTGGATTACATGAAAAGGAATTACAGCATTGATTCCTCGCATGTATTCATCACGGGGCTGTCGGCCGGCGCCATGATGAGCGTGGCGATGATGGCCACCAACCCTGAAGTGTTTAATGCCGGCGCCATTTTTGCCGGAGGTCCCTATAAAAGTGCACTCAATGTTTTTTCGGGTTACCTGGTTGGTGCAGGATGGGTTCACAAAACCCCGGCAAAATGGGCATACAAGATCAGAAAACAGAACGAAGGCTATACGGGTCCTTATCCCAGAATGATTATCTATCAGGGCCGGAACGACATCGTGGTCAACCGGCGCAATGGATTTGAGCTGGTCAAGCAATGGACGTATATCCATCATGTGGATACGGTGCCATCTGATAAAATCAATTGCTTTGCTCTGAATAAGGATATCGAAAAAGATGTGTTTCGCGATGACCGGGGAATCCCGCGTGTTACGTATTATAAAATTAACCACCTCGGGCATGCTTATCTCATCAACCCCGGCAAATGCATCAATGAAGGAGGCAAACGCGGTTTGTTTTCGAGAGATAAGAACTTTCATGCCACCTGGTGGACCGCTCTTGATTTTGGGATGATCCCGGAAAAGAGTATTCAGGGCAAAACAAAGGTGGAGGTGCAGGAAGAAAAACTTGTTTACAGCGTCACCCCCGTTCCTGATGCAAGCTATAACTGGTCTTTTCCGGCCGACTGCATCGTTGTTTCCGGAGCCGGTACCCATTCGGTTACTTTGAACTGGGGAAAAACGAACGGGAATGTAAACCTGCAGGTAACAAGCCCGGACGGCTGCAAGATTCAATACCCGAGCATTGCAGTCAGGCAAAACATAACAAAATAGCGATTTTCGGATCATATTCTTTCCTGCCTGAACAGATGTGAAATCTCATTAATTCTCTGTTAAGGCAATACGCTGATCTTCCTGAGCGATACCTAATAATTGAGTGAACATACA
Organism: Bacteroidia bacterium; assembly: GCA_035999585.1. Taxonomy (GTDB): domain Bacteria; phylum Bacteroidota; class Bacteroidia; order Palsa-965; family Palsa-965; genus Palsa-965. The sequence goes on from DASYGQ010000149.1 coordinate 19,308, forward strand.
TTGCTTTTTCTGTCTTTATTCGGGTAAATTTGTATGCTATGTGAAATAGCATGTAATAACCGGAACGGAAGAGAATGAAAAATTACTATGCCACATTAACAGTGGTCGGATGGATTGATGTGTTCACCTGCAAGGAGTATACACGGGAGCTGATAGCAGCCTTGAAGGATTTTCAGAAAAAAGCGAACCTGGACCTGTATGCCTGGTTGATCATGAGTAATCAGGTGCATTTGCTGATCCGGTACGACCATCAGGTGGAGGTGTTGCTGAGAGAGTTTAAACGATACTCCGCGGCACGGCTGATCCGTCAGATTGAAAAGAACAACGATGAGAACAGAAGCGGCTGGCTCTTACACATGCTCAGCTATTTTGGAAAATACAGCCGGGAGAACCGGAACTTTCAGTTCTGGATGGAGGAAGATGTTTTGATGGAGGTGGATGGAAGGGACGGACTCGTCAAAACCCTGGATCAGATCATGCATATTCCGGTGACCGAAGGGATTGTCAGCCGGCCGGAACATTATGTATATAGCAGTGCCAATGCAAGATCAGCAATTGCTGTTCCGGTTTTAAAGGATAATACAGGACTTATTCCAGGATAAAAACTAAAAAACAGTAGAAAGAGTCCTTCGTATTTATAGAATCCGGTCAGAAATTTGACCCCCTCTTGTCGTAATTTGCGCCGCAAATGAAGAGACCTGCGCTGTTTGTGTAGATATACCACCCCCTGTCTTTAGACATACCGCCTGT
>DASYGQ010000304.1:0-3659 GCA_035999585.1 Bacteroidia bacterium
TGGGCATGTCCCCGCGAAGGAGCGGGGCCGGGCTTTTCCCCTTAAATATTCCATGCTCCGGAATTTCTTCCGGTTTATCGGGGTTCAGCATGTATCAGGTTCAAGTTTTCCAAATAGCGGCAAGGGGATTGAAAAATGACTCTTACACCTCAGATAACCTTTATAAATTAGAGCATTGACAAAAGAATCCCCGAAATGAAGCGATTCCTTCAAATACTGTATATCCTCTTTATATCCCTGTCCATGCTCCTTTGCCTTTGGGGCATCTGGCTTAATGGAATAGAATTGGTTGAAAGAAGTCTTGGCCACGATACCTATTTCAGCCAGATGGAGAATCTGACGGTAAAGCAGTCTGTTACTTATTCCATTGCCTACTTACTGCCATTTCTGGCACTCCTGGTTTTCGGAATCCGATCAACGAGAAGAGGGAAGAAAATATATTCGCTTCTTCTTTTTGGGCTCGTGTGGGTGGTGATGTATGCTGAACTATATTCCGACTTCCTTTTCAGGTATAAAATCTAGCTGATCAGGGCTGATATTGATTCAGGCTCGCAATCTTCAGAACGCAGATGCATTTTTAATTCATTCAAAATGCCCTGGTTGAAGAATTTTCTGAATTCAATATCATAAACCTTGTGATTCTTCGTTTGACGGGAATGAAAACTACCCCACTTACCAAAAACAATTTCACAGGGAGCCGTGATTGGAATTTTTCGAAGAATCTGCTTCCCGGCAAAATGATATGCATGCTTGGCTTAACAGTTCTGTCAAATGGTATTTTGTTTGCCCAGCATAACCTGTCAACCAACCAGATATCCGGACAATCCAATGGAGCAGCGCCGGCCCTTCCTTTTCTGATGGTCTCGCCCGACGCCCGGGCAGGTGGCATGGGAGATGCCGGAGTCGCTTTTTCTCCGGATGCAAATTCGATTTATTGGAATGCATCCAAACTCGCTTTTATAGATAGTCGAATGGGGCTAGGTGTTTCCTATACTCCATGGCTTCGGGCTTTGGTGCCGGATATAAATCTTTTTTGTGCATCCTTTTACCTGAAGTGGAATGAAAACCAAGCCGTTTCAGCTTCTGTCCGGTACTTTTCGCTGGGCGATATTTCACTATACAATGTCCCTTTGGGAGCCAGCTCTACTCTTAGACACAAGGAGGTTTCCTATGACCTGGCGTATTCCCGGAAGCTGGAAAAGCATTTTTCGATAGGAATGACGGGGAGGTGCGTTTATTCAGATGCGACAAACCAGGGCAAGGTTTATACCGGGGCTGTTCAGCCGGTTAATGCTTATTCGGCCGACGTTTCAGCCTTCTATCACAACGAACAGATAAAATTGGGAAGCAAGCAATGTGCCCTGAATGCCGGTTTGAATTTTTCAAATATAGGTCCGACTGTACATTACACAGATTCCACAGGAGGAAATTTTCTACCCATGAACCTGCGTTTTGGGGGAGCCTTCATGTGTGATCTGGATCTGCATCATTCAATCTCCTTCATTGCAGATGTAAACAAACTGCTGGTTAGGCCTCAGCCTTCTCTGAATGCTTGCGGCGGACTGGAATATGGGTACCGTCATCACCTTGCTGTGCGTGGCGGGTATTTTTGCGATTTTACCGAAGGGGACCACCGGTATTTTACCCTGGGAACGGGAATCAATTCGAGGTATTTCGCTTTTGATTTCTCATACCTCATACCAACCGAGCAGCGGAATCCACTGCAGAATAGCCTCCGGATTAATATAGTCCTGAAGCTCACCTGATTTATGTCTCTTTTAAATTCCATTCTGCTAACAGCGAAGGTTTGTCTGCAGGATGGATGTTTTGTTCTGCAGGCTCCATCTTTGAGGATAAGAAATCCAAAGAATTTTTTACATTCATCGCATAAATCGGGAACAACGAACATTCAAAACATAAAAAACACTCACATGCCCCATTTTGTAATAGACTGCTCTGAAAATATAATAAAGCTAAAAAGCCCGGAAGAAATCATGCAGGCTGTTTATGATGTTGCGGAAGCAACGGGACTTTTTGCCCAGGATGATATCAAGGTGCGTATCAATCCCTTCAAATATTACAAGCTGGGTAAAACAAAAAACGACTTTATCCATATTTTCGGCAACATCATGGAAGGCCGGACGATTTCGCAAAGGTCCGATCTTTCCCGGCAAATAATTTCAAGACTAAAAGTGCTGTTTCCTGACGTATCCATTCTTTCAATCAACATAAACGAGTTCGAAAAAGCAACCTACTGCAATAAGTCAATGATTTAAAGCCTGCTGACTGTATACGCATTGTCAGGTTTAACCACGAAAGGGGCAAAAAACAGACCGCTGATTTTCATGATAATCATAATTCTTTATGATTTGCCTCAATCATGAATACGATATAATCACCGTTTATCATAACAAATCATGAAGATCAGCGGTCTGTTTTATCTGAAACGGCTTAAAATCCTCAGTCGCAATCCACCCCTTAATTTCCGCAGTTCACTCAACGAGAATCACAATCCACTCAATGCCGTTTCAAGGCAAGGGATTAATCCATACTTTCGATGAGTTCGCTGATTCAATCATTCTCTTTTTCAGCTTCTTTGTTCATTAATCCAAGCCCCGTTATGAAGAAATGCCTTTCCATGCTGATCCTGCTGATTTCGCTATGCGCAAACGCGCAGGAATTAAAAAACTACATTGTCACCAAAGAAGGTGAGAAGGTGTCGCTTCCGGATCAAGTGACGCTTGGCAGGGATTATATCAGTTTTGACGGCGGACCCAAAATAAAAAATGTGTCCTACATGCATAAGGACCTGAAGATGATGGTGTTTTCGGGAAGAGTCTGGCTGCTGCTCCCATTAGTGAAAAAGCGTGAACTCCGTCTACAGGAGGTTATTTGCTATAACGACAGCGCAATCCTGGTCAAATACTGGCACGATACCGCTTTTCACATCCTGATATTCGACTGGAACCAGAATATCATTCAGCCTCACCAGGTCATGCCTGCAAAATTCCGGCAGGCTAAATATATCAGGGATTATATCGAACCTTATTTCAGAGACAGCCATACCCTTCTCGACAAGATGTATAAAAACGTGGATGACCGGGATGCAGAAAATTGCCTTGCCAACATTGCGGCCTATAAATGCGGGAAAAGGGATATCACGGAGCTGATGAAATAAGACAGCAGGCCCTGTAAGCTCTGTCGGGCACGGTCAATTCATTGCTCAGCTATCGGCTTGCCTGGTGGGCTGATTGATGAGATTAAAAAAGTCCTTCTTGTATGTTCCCGAAATCGGAATGAGTGCGTCCTTGATCTTTATCCGGTCTCTTTCTATCGATTCGATCCTGTTCAGGGACACCATGAATGACTTATGCACCCTGCAAACAATAGCCGCAGGAATGTCCTGCTCAAAATCCCTGAATGTTTTCAGAGTCATTATTTTTTTGGAGGTGGTATGCACTCTTCGGTAATCACGCATTCCCTCGATGTATAGAATTTCATTCAGCAGAATTTTCTCCAAGCGGTATTCTGTTTTGATAAAAATGAATGCTTTATCAGGTGCGGGACTGCCTTTCTTCAATTGCTCCTGAACCTTTTCCACTGCCTGCATAAAACGTTCGAATGTAAAGGGTTTTAAGAGGTAATCGGTCACATTCAGA
>DASYGQ010000193.1:0-2814 GCA_035999585.1 Bacteroidia bacterium
GATTTGTGACGCCCGGAATAAGGCAAAAAAGAGAAGTTTTGATCAAAAAAACAGGAAAAGACGAGCGCTATGCAGAAAGCCGGTTTAATAAGGCAGATCTTCAAGACCATTGAAGTTATTTCCCGAAACCAGAATGAGCGTATGCGTGCCGTTCGGATTGGTTGCAATGAAATTTCCGGATCCATCGCCGGCAGGGACCACCGAGGTAACATTCTTTCCGAGGCTTGCTGCATAGTTTGCTGCTGCCAGAGGTGTAAGCAAGGCCTGGCCTCCGGAGTAGCGATTCGCCTGACCATTCGACGGTTTGCCTGGAGTAGTGCCTGCAATTGCATGGAAGCCTGGTGCCACCAGAAGGGATACAAGTACCAGGGCTGCGAAAATTTTTGTCGAGAGAGTTTTCATGGCTTTAAGTTTTTAAGTTTCTTTTTATTTAGTTTTTAATGACAAGACAAAGTACGTGTAGATCCAGTCAAAAAATAGGGAAATAATGACAAGAGTTTGACGCCTAATACTCAGGAAGATACGGGATGAATTGGGTTAAGTCGGATTCCTTACCTGGCCGGCCCGGAGGCACTCTGGTTTTTTCATTAATTCCATATAGGAAATACCGTTTATGTGTTTTCGGCTGATATTTTCCTACTTTAGTGGCTGTAAGGAAAAAAACATGGAAAAATTACACTTTCTGATACACAGTCTTTCTGAACCGCAGAAGAAAATCCTGAAAGTGCATCTCAAATACCTGGGTAACAGGAAAGGGCAGGATACCCAATCGCTTCGCCTTGCGGAAATCCTCATGAAATCGCCTGATGTCGTTCCTGGCATCGAAGATTGCTCCCGACAGATCTATGGCCGTATGAATTACGGGGCCATCCAGAAAGCCAAATCACGTCTCGTAAAAAAAATAAAAAGCCTCCTTGTTTTTGATGCGGGTATGGAAAAACGCGGAGCAGATGAAGAAAACCTGGACCGGCACGGCATTCTTATCCGGTGGAAAACAACGCTCTTCCATATTCTTCTTGCCAAAACAGGAAACAGCCCTCTGCTTCTGAATATACTGGACGAAATCATTCGGCTGGCGAAAGAATATGAGGTGTATTCCAGTCTCGTTGAAATGCTGAACTTCAAGAAATGGATGATCGGATATCGCAACGGTGAAGCAGTATGGACAGAAATGACCGAGCAGATCAATTTCTACAAACGCTGCAACGATGCATTGATGAAAGCAGTAGACTGTTATTATCTGGGTGTGATCCGGGCCGACTTCACCGACAAAGCCAATAAACGTTCTTATCAGCATTTCCTGCGTGACAGCATTGCCGACCTTAACGAGGAATACCAGGCAACGCGATCTCCCATCGTGGCCTATTATGCCAAGCATCTCGAAATTATGTATTACGAAAGCGGGAACAACATTGAAACAACCCGGGAAGTATCGCTTGAAATGCTGCGGATCATTAAAGAGAATAAATCGGTACACCGCCGCCTGCGGGTTGCCAACATCTATTGCAAACTGGCCTCCTGTGATATCCGTCTGGAGGATTACGACCGGGCTGTGGAAAATGCCCTGGAAGCGCGTAAATACTTTATCAAAAACACAAGTAATTTCTTTACGGCCATTGATTTTGAATTTTTAGCTCATTTCTACCAGCATAATTTCGACAAGAGCAAGGCGCTCTGCCTTTTACTGCTGAAAAGCACACAAAAGGAAATGGGGGATTTCCGATATGCCAAATACCTGTTCTATCAGGCCAATGTATATTTCATGCAAGGCAAGTTCAAAGAGGCCCTCGCCCAGCTGAATTTTAAACTGGAATTGTCGAAAGACCGGCAAGGCTGGGATCTTAGCATTCGCCTTCTTAAAATACAGGCACTGGTTGAACTTGAACGTTCAGATGAAGCGTCAACCCATGCCGACAGCCTCCTCAAGCAGGCCGGCAGGGCGCGTATGCAGGAAAACCTTACGCCCCGCAGCAAACTCATTGTGAGAACCCTGCGAATGCTGAACCACGAAGGATTTTCAGGATCCCGTGTGCGAATCAAACTGGAGCAATACTATAAGATGCTGGCATCTCATCCGGCCTATAACTGGGAACCGCTTTCATCTGAACTCATCCCTTTCGACCGCTGGCTGGCTTCCCATTACCGGATCAACCGGAAAAGACCCCCCCAAACGCTCGTCCGCCAATCTTCCTGAACCGGCAATCCTCCGTTTCTTCTCAGATGAACTCCCTTATTATCTGGTTTTGGCATGCAAAAGCACCGGATGAACGAATATTAATGCATGCTGGAAGGACATTCAGGTAGTTTTACATCATGAAATAATTCATGTCACACTAAAAACACAACCCTGTGAAAACAATTAAAACACTTATATGCTTTTTACTTCTTGGATCAACCATTACACTTGAGACAGGATGTCTTAAAAAAGGAGCCGATGATCCATTGATCTCTTTCAGAACACGCAAAAGCAGGATCACCAACGACTGGGTACTGGTTCAGTACCAGAAAAACAATGGTAATGTCGACTTGTCGGGTACTTATAACGAATGGAATATCCATGACAATGGTGCCATAGACCAGACCGAAGAAGGAACCATTTTCGGATTCACCACACGTGAAACACATACCGGAACATGGACTTTTATTGATAATGCTAAATCGCTCAGCATCAGCAACAATGGCGATACAAAAGTATACACGATCGACCGCCTGGAGCATACCGAGCTGTGGCTGATCCGTACAGATGGAAGTGATACCTATACCTACCACTTTCAACCAAGATAAGCGAATCCGTTTTCAGAATTCATTACAACC
>DASYGQ010000036.1:0-10839 GCA_035999585.1 Bacteroidia bacterium
CCTTCATCCACTGTCAATGCAGGTGCTGATCAGACAGTCTGCGCCAATAAGGCAACGGTAAACCTGAATGGCTCAGTGAGCGGTGGCGGCCCCGGTACCTGGAGCACATCCGGCACAGGTGTATTCAATCCGGATGCCAACACACTCAATGCAAGCTATGCGCCGAGTGCAGCCGATATCTCAGCGGGACAGGTCAAACTGATTCTGAGCGCCACGAGCAGTTGCAATGCGGCAGTTGACTTTATGGTTGTGTTTATTTCACCGGCCCCTACGGCCAATGCAGGCCCTGATCAATCCGTTTGCGGAAGCAATCCCAATGTCACACTCGCCGGAAACGTGGCGAGTGCCGCAGGCGGAATCTGGTCGGGTGGTAACGGAACATTTAATCCAAGTACCACTTCTCTCAATGCAACCTACACACCCACCAATGCCGAGATCAGTTCGGGATCATTGACCCTGACACTGACCACGACAGGCAATGGCATCTGTAATGCCGTGAGTGATGCCATGACGATCACATTTACCTCTTCCATTGTGGCCAATGCCGGGGTGGATCAGCAGGTCTGCAGAAGTTCTGCGAATGCGCAACTTCAGGGCATCATCAGCAATGGCAGTTCATCCGGCAAATGGAGCACACTTGGCTCAGGCTCATTCGCGCCGAACGACAGCACACTGAACGCCACTTATCTCTTCAGTCCTGCCGATACTTCCTCAGGTTCTGTTACCCTTGTGCTCAACTCAACACACGACGGCATGTGTGCAGCAGCCAATGATACCATGAAAATCATTTTCGGCCCCAATGCCTTTGCTTATGCCGGGGTGGATCAGGTGACCTGCAATACGAATACGCTCATCAACCTGAATGGCCTGGTCTCAGGCGGTACAACCACCGGTCAGTGGTCTACACTGGGAAGCGGCTCATTCAGTCCGAACACACAGACGCTCAACGCCAGCTATACACTCAGCACCGGTGATGTTTCCAACGGAAGTGTTAACCTTGTCTTGTCGACCACCAACAACGGAGGATGCCGACCCGGACATGACACGATCCTGATCAGTGTAAGCAAACCTTCGGTTGCTAACGCAGGAAGCGATCAGACAGTGTGCGCCAGTTCGACAAGCGTAACACTGAACGGAACAGTCAGCGGAGGAAGCACAACCGGACAATGGACCACACGCGGTTCCGGATCCTTTTCACCCAATGCCCAGGCACTGCATGCCGTTTATAGCTTCGGCGTCACCGATTATGCTTCCGGAAAGGTCATGATGGTTCTCACGACAACGAATAACCCTGCCTGCGGAGCTGTCCGCGATACCATGTATGTGACACTGCAGCAAGTGACGCAGGTCAATGCAGGAGCCGACAAGACAGTTTGTTCGTCATCACCTGCTGCAGCCTTGAATGGCATTGTCAGCGGAGGAACCACCACCGGTATCTGGAGTACCAATGGTACCGGTTCGTTCAGCCCCAATTCACAGGCTCTCAATGCAACCTATACACCCGGACCGGCAGACCTGGCATTCGGAAATGTATCGCTTATCCTTTCTTCGACATCCACCGGCGTCTGCCCTTCCACGAGCGACACGATGACTCTACGCTTCACCCGCAGCCCTGTAGTGAACGCAGGAAGCGACCAGGTGCTTTGCAACAGTATAACCACAGCCAGCTTGAATGGATCCGTTGCAGGTGGCACCAGCACCGGTATCTGGTCGACTCTTGGAAGCGGGACATTCAGCCCGAATTCACAAACACTCAATGCAAGTTATACACCCAGTGCAGGCGATATCGCAGCCGGCATGGTTAAATTGATACTCGAATCAACCAATAACGGAGTCTGCAGCCAATCGTCGGACACAATGCTTCTTTCCATCTCACCAGCCACCACCGTCAATGCAGGAACAGATCAGTCTGTCTGCTCCTCAGGAACTGCTGTCCAGCTCAACGGAACCGTGCAGGGAGGAACCAGCACGGGCATATGGAATACACTGGGCTCCGGCACTTTCAATCCGAACGCTGTGGCGCTCAATGCGACTTACACACCGAGCATCAGTGATATTGCCAATGGAAAAGTGAAACTCACATTGTCGTCGACCAATAACGGAGCCTGCAATACCATCACGGATACTATGCTGATCCGATTCAGCAATGGTGCGGTCGCTAATGCAGGCATGGATCAGTCGAGCTGTTCCGGCGGAAATATACAACTGAACGGTCTTATCAATGGCGGCAGCGGAACAGGTATCTGGATCACAGGCGGCACCGGATCATTCGTCCCCAACGCAACAACGCTTGGAGCCATGTATGTGCCAAGCCAGGCCGACAGGAACGCCGGAAGCATAAACCTTGTGCTTGAATCCACCAATAACGGTCAATGCACTGCATCTTCCGATACCCTGAAAATTACATTCGGAACGAAACCTACTGCAGCTTTCACTTCCACGGTGAGCGGTTCATCGGCAACCTTCTCGGATCAGTCGCTCGGAGCCATAACCTGGTTCTGGAATTTCGGTAACGGAGGCGGACTTTCAACCCAGCAAAATCCGGTTTATACGTATGCCGCGGATGGAACATATACAGTGACTCTGGTTGTCACCAACACTTCCGGTTGCAGCGACACCACCCATGCCAATGTGATCATTGAACCGAATACGATCGTAGTAAGCCCCGTGGCAGTTCCTACAGGCTTCACCCCCAACGGCGATGGCATCAATGATGGCGTGATGGTGCTTGGCGGTCCGTTCGAGCAAGTGGAGCTGAAAATATACAACCAATGGGGAAATATGGTCTTCAGCTCCGCTGATGCCAAAGGAACCTGGGATGGTAAATACAACGGCACCGATCAACCGGCAGGAGTGTATATTTTCACTGCCAAAGGCAAAACGGTCGACGGAAAAGAATTCAATTTTTCAGGTGATGTAACACTCATACGTTAATAAAAACTGAGCCATGAGAAAAAATCTACTCAAACAGATTGTTGCAGCATTTTGCATCGTGGCCTGCAGCCAGGTATGCCGGGCACAGGATTACCACCTTTCGCAATACGACATTGCACCCTTGTACATGAATCCTGCTTTGGCAGGGATGTACCTGGGAGAAAAGGGCGACTTCCGGGTCATGGCCAACTACCGTTCGCAGTGGCAGAAACTCCAGAGCAAGCCCTATACAACATCAGCGTTGGCATTCGATAAACCCATGGGCCGTTTTGGTGTGGGTGGTTATATCGTTGACAACCTGGCTGGCCTCAGCAACTACAATACGTTTGGTTTCATGGTGGGTGGCGCTTACCGCATAACGAGCGAAAAAAGCAAGTTTCATATCCTCACCACGGGTCTGCAGATCGGGATGCTGAACAAAAAGTATAGCGACAATGATTTGCTTTTCACCGAACAGTATTATTCAAACCGCGGCCTGGATCCGAACACTCCAACCGGTGAAAGCTTTCAGAAGTTCAGTTCCATCAAGTTTGATGTGAACATGGGGATCTATTATAAATACAAAAACGATTTCAAGAAATTCAATCCCTTTGCAGGCTTTTCAATCAATCACGTGAACCGCCCTGATCAGTCAACCACAGGAACAGTGTACCGCATGCCGATGCGCTTTAACCTGAGCGGCGGAACAGATATATACATCAGCTCCTTACTTAACCTCACGCCATCCGTCTTGTTTATGTATCAGGGCGGAGCAAGGGAAATCGTATTGGGTGTTCTCGAATATTACCACATCAATGCCAATTACCAGCTTGTCAGCGGTTTGTCTTACCGGGTTCAGGACGCGGTCATCATTCAGCTTGGAATCAAACAGGGATCCAGCGTATTCCGGATGAGTTATGATATTATCACCAGTCCGCTGAAAGCTTATGCAGGCAGCAGGGGGGCTATTGAGATGGGGATAGTGTATACGGGAATGAATAAATAACAGAACTCATTTCTTAATCCAGGCTTTAATTTCCCGAAGGCGGTTCAGGCGGACCGGCATCCTCCTGCTCCTTCTGTTTCTTGAATTCCATCTTCCCAAACTTATAGGTAAAGTTCAGACCAAACGACCGGTACGGCAATTGCCTGTCGCTGACCAGAGTGAAATTGGATCCACTCAGGTTTGATTTCTGGCCAACTGTTTCACTGAACGGATTTGTTGCTGTCAGTGCAATGCTTGCCTTCTTTTTCAGAAACTGTTTGCGCAATGCGAAGGTATAGGTAGCAAACGAAGGCATCGTGCCCTGGGCATTGATCCGCGGCGAGTTGAAATTGCCGAAAGCTTCCACAATCAAAGTATTGCTGATTTCATAGGTGCCGTTCATATTGATGCGGTAGTTGAATCCGTGCACATCACCTCCGGAAGACAGCCCGGTGATGATATACCGCTCAAAGCAGGAGATATTGCTGCGCAGGGTGATCTTTGAGGTGATGGGCCAGGAAAAATAAAGATTGCCACCCAGATTGTTTTCGTGGCCTATGTTTTCACGGGCGGTAATGGAGACGTTGGAATAAACGGAATCCCCTATTTTATAAGTGGGGAAAAACTGCGTGTAAGGCTGAATGTCATCCGTATTCAAACGGGCGAAAAGTGTGAGATTAACCGAGGCCCCTTTCTCAAATGATTTGCTGTATCCCAACTCGATTTTATCGGCTTGTTCCGGACGGAGATAAATATCTCCTGTGGTGATGTTGTGCGGATCACTCATATTCATGAAAGGATTCAGTTCCCTGTATTCAGGACGTTCAATACGATGCGAATAGTTGAGCTTGATCATCTGGTTGTCTCCCAGTGAATGAGAAATCGCCAGTGAGGGAACAAGGGTGCCGTATGGCTTGTAGTTCACCTCCCCGACACCGGAAAAGGTGCCCTGGCTTTCAGTGTATTCATAACGTCCGCCGGCTTTTACGTTCAGGTAGTCGAACAATTTGAACGACATGGAAAGATAGCCTGCATATATATTTCTTTTGAATGACAGCACAGATGACTGTGAGGTATTGTAATCGTAGTTCCCTGAATTATTATTCAGCAGAAACACATTGGACGTGCTGCTGATCTGATCCAAAACTGCTTTCGCGCCTGTCTCCAGAACAACATCTTCGGTAAAAGGCTGTGCGTAGTTAATGGCTATCTCCGTCTCTTTTTCCTGGCCGGGGTTTTGTCCGCTTGATCCCGAATAAATAGAGTCGGATGGCAGTCTGGCCTGGCTTTGCTGATAGTAGGAGTAATTCGTGCTTGTGGAAGAATTGATCGTAGCTTCGAGCTCCTGTCCTTCTTTTTTAAACTCTTTTTTATAACCTGCATTCCAGTTGAACGTTTTTCCGCTTGAATTGGTTTTGTTCCTCAGCTGATCATTCGTGCTGCTGAGTAAATTACCATTTGCGTCGTAAACTAAGGATGAGCGGTTGGTCAGTGCCGTATTGTTGACCCCAAAATAATTATAAGTCACACCGGCACTGAAATTATCTTTGGGTGTGATTTCCCAGTCAAAGCCGCCTCCGGTCTGATATCCGTTTCTGTCGAAATTACCACTGCCATTCTGAACGAGTTGTGAGCTCTGCATGAGCGATGGATCCTGTGAGGTGCGGGTTGAGCTGGAAGTGACTGTAGATGTGAGCTGCCCATTGCCACTGAAAAAGGCCCGTGCTCCCACGTGTCCTTTACGTGCGTTCAGGTTCAGGGAGCCATTTTCAAATCGTGTTCCCGCCGACAGCGACACGTTGCCATTAAAGCCCTGCGCGGTGCTTTTTTTCAGAATGATATTGATGATTCCGCCTGTGCCTTCTGCATCGTATTTGGCGCCTGGACTTGTAATCACTTCGATGCTTTGTATCTGGCTCGCCGGAATGGAAGCCAGTACATCGGGAAGGCTGTTGCCGAAAATACTGGATGGCTTGCCATTGATCAGAAACCGGATATTCGAATTGCCCTGAAGCTCCACGTTGCCATCCACATCCACGGAAACCTGAGGCACCTTTTTGAGAATGTCGGTAGCGACGCCTCCCTGGGATGTGATGTCGTTTTCGGCATTGTAAACCATTTTATCGATTTTGTTCTCCACAAGACTTTTGTCAGCCTCGATTTTCACGGTTTTGAGATTGGCGGAGCTGCGAAGCCTGAAGTCACCGAGGCTGTATACGGGTTTATCTTTGGTGATGACCACATTGTTTCTGTAGCCTGTCTGATACCCAACAAAATACACAACCAGTTTATAGGTGCCGGCAGCCACATGATTCAGTTCAAAGTGGCCTTTATCATCCGTTGTTGTACCGTTTACTTCTTTTTTTGTATCAGGCTGTACCAGGCTGATGGATGCATATTCGACAGGAGTTCCCGTCAGAGAGTCCATTATCCGTCCACTGATAATGCCTTCTCCGGGTGCATCTCCATGCTGGCCTTTCATGGCTGAAGCAGTCAGAATCAACCCAATGCAAATAAATAAGCATCTCCTGATGGGAACTGAAATCGTGGCCCGAAGGCGGTCTGCTGAAAACATGGAATGGCTTTGAAAAATACGGGGCTAAAAATAGAAAGTAATTCTGTAGGAATGCTGAATATCAGTCTTTTTTAACATTCCGGCGGGAGCCCACCAATCCCTTGCAAACGAAGGAATTCCACATACATATATCCTGTTTTAGGCGATCCAAAGCGCCTTTCTACCGAATAGAACCTTCCAATCATCATCAATACGGATAAGTTTGGTATTAAGTAAAATCTATTGCTGCATGCTTACAATTATTAAACCTCGAACATAGCCCTATGAAAATTATACGTTCCATTGCCTGCATTTGCTTATTGAGCATTTCCGGCCTCCACGCGCAAACCAAGAACGATAGTTTCGAAAAAGATTTCGATCGCGCCGAAAAGATATTTTCGAAAGTATATCAGGATGGAAAAGACGATGCCGTCAGTTATTCCAAAGGTGGCTATACAGAAGCATTGCCTTTGCTGCTGGATCTTTACAAACAAGAGCCTTTAAACATGAACCTGGCGTTCAAGCTGGGAATCTGCTATCAAAGTTCCCGGCGCGAAAGGGCGCAGGCAATCCCGTATTTCAGCAAAGCGGTTACTGCCGCTTCCGATGATTACAAGGGCAGCTCTTACAAGGAAAAAAGAGCTCCTCTCATTGCTTATAAATACCTGGGAGATGCTTATCACCTGAACTATCAGTTCGACAAGGCCATTGAGGCGTATGACAAGTATCTGGCCGTTATGGCAGGAAACAAAATAAGCGACAAGGCTATTACGGCTGATATCAACCGGAGGATTGAAATGTGCAAAACAGGAAAACGCCTGATGGCCACTCCTGTTAAATTAAAGATTCAGAACCTTGGAAGCGCTGTCAATTCATCGTATGCCGACTACTCCCCTGTTTTATCAGCCGATCAGAACACCCTCTTTTTCACCTCACGCAGGCCGGAGACCACCGGTGGGCAGAAAGATGACGAAGGAAATTATCTGGAAGACATTTATATGAGCACCCGTACCAAAGCAGGCTGGACAAAAGCAAGCAATATCGGAGCTCCGATCAATACCGATGGAAACGAAGCCACCGTGGGTCTTTCACCCGATGGTCAGACCATTCTTATTTACAAAGACGATAACGGCGATGGAAATATTTACAGCACCACACTCGATGGCGATGTATGGAGCACACCCGTTAAGCTGAATGAAAACATCAATTCGAAATACTGGGAGCCCAGCGCGTTTATTTCAGCAGATGGAAACACCATTTATTTCACCAGCAACAGGCCTGGAGGTTACGGAGGAAGGGATTTATACACCAGCAAACGCAGCCCGGAAGGCGACTGGTCCAAAGCGGTAAACATGGGCCCTTCCATTAACACTCCTTATGACGAGGATGCTCCTTTCATTCACCCGGATGGCGTGACGCTCTCGTTCAGTTCCAACGGTCACAATACCATGGGCGGATTCGATATTTTCACCAGCCTTTTATCCGATGATGGCAACTGGTCAGAACCCGTTAACGTGGGTTATCCGGTCAATACAACGGACGACGATATCTTCTACGTGGTAAGCCCTGACAGCCGCAAGGCCTATTTCACTTCCTTCCGCGATGGCGGATTGGGCGAAAAAGACAATTATATGGTTACCTTCCTCGACCGCAAAGAAACACCGCTTACCCTGATGAAAGGTATTGTGAATGACGAATCCGGAAAGCCGGCGAAACAGGTGGAGATTACAGTAACGGATAATGAAACAGGACAAGTTGTCGGCATCTATCATACCAACAGCAAAACAGGGCAATTTCTTTTCATCCTGACTCCCGGAAAAAACTACAACATTACCTACCAGGCAAAAGGGCATTTGTTTTATTCCGAAAACATGGAGATCCCCAAAAAATCAAATTACTACGAGATCGACCGCGCGGTTTCCCTGAACCCTATTGTGGTGGGATCCAAAATCACCCTGAACAATATCTTCTTTGATTTCGACAAAGCCACCTTACGTTCAGTGTCGAATGTAGAGCTGAAGAATCTCGTTCTGTTGCTGAAGAGCAACCCGAACCTGAAAGTTGAAATCGCAGGCCATACCGACAGCAAAGGAGACGATGCATACAATCAAAAACTTTCTGAAGAACGGGCCATGGCTGTTGTCAACCGCCTGGCAGCAGGAGGAATCAGTGCCGACAGAATGAAGGCCAAGGGCTATGGCAAGACAATGCCTGTAGCTCCAAACAAGAAAGCCAACGGAACGGACAACCCCGAAGGCAGACAACAGAACAGAAGAGTCGAACTTAAGATTACTGAAATCAACTAAAGATAAAATACCTCCTCAGTATCAAATAAAGAAGCCGTTCTGAAAATCAGAACGGCTTCTTTATTTTAAAAACCTGTATTTGGCTGGTGGATTACTGAACAATCAGTTTTCCGAAACCATATACTGTCTTTGTATCCATTACATTATAGAAATAAACACCTGCAGGCAGGTTGCCTTTTTCCATTTTGAATTCTGATGTGCTGATGTGCTGAATGTTCCTCACCAGATTGCCGGTCACATCGTACAGATTAAAGATCAGCTCTTCCGGATGAGTCGTTTTCACTGTGAAAGTAGCCACATCACCGCAAGGGTTCGGGTATTCAGTCACCAGGTTGTTTTCAGCAACATGTTCAAAGATACCTGAGCTCACAGAAACAACAGCCTGAATCATCAGGCGGTAGGTATAATTCCCTGCAGCACCCAGATCACCAAAAGTTGTTCCACCGAGTGTGCGGATAAAAAATGCTCCCTGACGCAACGGCATTTCATTCTGGAAGCCCAATGGGAAATAACCGGTTACCGGTTGTGCAATTCCAACATAGAAAGCTCCGTTTGTAATGGTCGGCCCCTTCGGGAAAACGAAGCTGTGATATTTGGCTGTATCTGTTGCAGCGATAACAAGTGTGGAAGAAGAATCCAGTTTATTTCCGGCAGCATCAAACAAAATCGCGTATACACTTTTGGTGATGGCTCCGGCACTGTTAGAAATAAAGATGTTCGCTCCGTTAACGGAAGCGGCTCCCGTTACATTGTATTTCGCAAGCAAATAACCTGTTGCACCCACAGCACCTCCCGCAGCATTTGCATCCGCATAGCTATATACAGAAGTATTGATTACCTGCACATAAGAGGCTGAGTTGTTCCCGTTGTTATCATCGCTTCCAAGAGTAACGGTAACGGTGTTGGTGCCGGCATTGGCAGGGCTGTAAGAAGCAAATCCTACAATCATAGTTGCTCCAGGAGCGATGGAAGGAATGGTAGCATTGCGTGTGAAAGTATTGGCACCTGTTACAGTTAATGTAGCAGTTACGTTTTTCAGTGTATCAGAACCGATGTTGGTCACTGCAGCTGAATCCGTTTGTGGAACGCCCCATGGTTTTGGAATGCTGCCCAGTGTATAGACTGCAGCAACGGTCGCGTCATGCAACAGAGCTGGAGTGAAACGGAGTGTTCTTCCTGCATCCGGAGCCGGACGTGTTCCATTTCCGAAGTTGAATGCGTTTCCTGTGTAGTTTCCACCGCTAAAAGTGGCTGTATTCCATGCTTTTGTGGATGCTTTCGTAACAGTCAGCAACTGAGGAGTTGTGTTATCCAGTCCTTTCAGACCAACGGCCGCAGCTTTGAAAGCTGAAGCATTCGTTGAAGCAGCCCAGGTTCCGTATACGAATTCGATCACATTGGTTGTTTCGTATAACTTGATTTGGAACGACATGTTGTCGTACTGACTGGCTACAGTTCCGTTCAGACTGTCATGCACATTCTTATACTGAATGGTGCAGACATGTGAAGTGCCTGTTCCGGTTGTACTAACCCGATATTCAGGTGTCAGTGTTCCGGCTTTCAGATCGTGGTTGAATACACAAAGGATGTTTGCATCAGCAGGCAATGCGCTGTTGAATACACCGCCGGTTGTGGTTGTGGCGCTTGCATAAAACAAATTGGCAGCAGAAGGATTGCTGCTTCCCAGTTTAATAAATCCATTCGTGTTCAGTACAAACTGAGTAAAGGCAGTACCATTATAAGTAAAGGTAAAACCGATGTTCTGAGGAGCTGAGTTTGCATCGTCAAAATTTGCTGTCGTGATCACAGTACCTGCAGTACCAAGGTCCGTATAAGTTCCCGCTACATTTGTTGCGCCATACGTATTGTAATTCAGCTGTGAAAAAGCCGACTCTGCAGCAGATATTGCAAGCAGAGAAAGCATAAGGGGTAGAAATTTTCGTTTCATTTTTTTGTTTTTTAAGTTTATGGGAAATGAGGTTGCTCAAAAATTACGCGGCAATGTACTGAATTTCCGTTGACTATTTTGTAAAGAACCAGGCAAATAAACCGATCTGCTTTCCTCTGTTTTTCATGAAATG